>NZ_VKHT01001093.1 GCF_014141535.1 Streptomyces alkaliphilus
CCCTCCCGATCCCGGTCGGCAGCGGGCACCGCGGCACACCACCACCCGCACGACCCACCGAACCGGAGTCCCACCATGAGCGGAACCAGAACCAGAACCAGAACCGGAACCGGAACCGGAACCGGGACCGGAACCCGAAACACCGGCGCGGGCCGCGCCCGCCTGATGATCGCCCTGACCGTCACCGGCGGTCTACTGGTCACCGGTTGCGCCGGCGCCGGCGGCTCCTCCGGCGGCTCCTCCGGGGACGGCGGGAGCATCAACGTCCTCATGGTGAACAACCCGCCGATGGTCGAGCTGCAGAAGCTCACCGCCGAGCACTTCACCGCCGAGACCGGCATCGAGGTGAACTTCACCGTCATGCCGGAGAACGAGGTCCGCGACCGCATCAGCCAGGACTTCGCCAACCAGGCCGGCCAGTACGACGTCGCCACCATCAGCAACTACGAGACCCCGATCTACGCCCGCAACGGCTGGCTCCACGAACTCGACCCGTACCTGGCCGAGGACACCGACTACGACGTCGAGGACGTCCTGGAGCCGATGCGCGACTCCCTCCTCGGCGAGGACGGGAAGACCTACGCCCAGCCGTTCTACGGCGAGTCCTCCTTCCTCATGTACCGGCAGGACGTCTTCGAGGAGCTCGGTCTGACCATGCCCGAGCAGCCCACCTGGGACGAGGTCGCCGAGCTGGCCGCCGAGGTGGACGAGCGGCGCGGCGACATGAAGGGCATCTGTCTGCGCGGCCTCGCCGGCTGGGGGGAGGTCATGGCCCCGCTCACCACCGTGGTCAACACCTTCGGCGGCACCTGGTTCGACGCCGACTGGGAGGCCCGGGTCAACGCCCCCGAGTTCGTCGAGGCCACCGAGTTCTACGTGAACCTGGTCCGCGAGCACGGCCAGGCCGGTGCCGCCCAGTCCGGCTACGCCGAGTGCCTGAACAACATGACCCAGGGCAACACCGCCATGTGGTACGACGCCACCGCCGGCGCCGGCTCCCTGGAGGCCGACGACTCCCCGGTCAAGGGCGACATCGGTTACGTCCCCGCCCCGGTCAAGGAGACCGACAGCTCCGGCTGGCTCTACACCTGGGCCTGGGGCATCCAGAAGGCCTCCTCCAACACCGACGCCGCCTGGGAGTTCATCTCCTGGGCCTCCGGCAAAAAGTACGAGGAGCTGGTCGGCGAGGAGATCGGCTGGGCCAACGTCCCCGCCGGCAAGCGCGCCTCGCTCTACGAGAACCCCGGCTACCAGGAGGCCGCCTCGGCCTTCTACGAGGTGACCCGGCAGGCGATCGGCCGGGCCGACCCGCTCAACCCCGGCGTCCAGGAGCGTCCGGCCGCCGGCATCCAGTTCGTCGGCATCCCCGAGTTCACCGACCTCGGCACCCGGGTCGCACAGGAGATCAGCTCCGCCATCGCCGGGCAGCAGACGGTGCAGGAGGCCCTGGACAAGTCCCAGGAGATGGCCGAGCGGGTCGCCGAGGGGTACCGCGACCGATGAGTGACACCTCCGTCACCCCGAGCCCGGCGGGCGGGTCCTCCCCGTCCGCCGGGGCCCGGCCCGCCCCGGCGGACGGGGA
>NZ_VKHT01001094.1 GCF_014141535.1 Streptomyces alkaliphilus
GGTCGGGTGAGGGGCGGAAATCGATCGCGGGCGGCCCGGGCGCACCGGGACGCCGGAGGGACGGGAGCGGGAATGGCGGTGGAGATCACCTGGTGGGGACATGCCACGGCGAGCGTGCGGGACTCGGGCACGACCGTGCTCACCGACCCGTTGTTCCCCCGCTGGCTGTACCTGCTGCGCCGGCGCACCGGCGCGACTCCGCCCACGACGGCGCACCGGGCGGATGCCGCGGTCATCTCCCACCTGCACGGCGACCACCTGCATCTGGCCTCCCTGGCACGGATGGCGCCGGGCACCCCCGTGGTCCTGCCCCGGGGCGCGGTCCGCGCCGTACCGGCACTGCGTCGGCTGGCACGGCGGCGCGACCTGGAGCTGTGCGAGGTGGCCGCGGGTGAGAGCCTGCCGGTGGGCACGGTGCGGGTGCGCGCCGTACCCGCCGCCCACGACGGCCGACGGCGCCCGGGGGCCCGGTTGCGGGTCGAGCCGCTGGGGTTCGTGATCGAGGGACGCGCCCGTACCTATTACGCCGGGGACACCGGGTGGTTCCCGGGCATGGCGGAGGCCGTGGGACGGGTGGACACGGCGCTGCTGCCGGTCGGTGGCTGGGGCCCGTTCCTGGGCCCCGGTCATCTGGACGCCCGGGAGGCGGCCCGGGTGGCCGCGCTGCTGGCCCCCGCCACAGCGGTGCCGGTGCACTTCGGCACCTTCTGGCCGCTGGGACTGGAGGGGGTGCGCCCGCACGAGTTCTCCTCGCCGGGAGACGAGTTCGTGCGGCACACGGAGCGGCTGGCCCCGTCCGTCCGGGTGCACCTGCTCGCGCCCGGGCAGAGCGTGCGACCAGCCGTCGGGCCGGGTGAGGGCGGATGAGCGGGCCGGTCGGCGCGGTGGCGCCGGGGGGTGGAGGAGGGGGTCCGGGATGGATACGGGAACGGTGACGAGCGCGTTGACGACCGTGACGACCGCCTCGGGGACGGCCCTGGACACGGCCGGCGGCCTCTTCGGCTACCCCTCGCTGTTCCTGTTGGTCTTCATCGGGGCGCTGGTACCCGTGGTGCCCACCGGGGCGGTGGTCAGCTCCGCCGCGGTGGTCGCGCTGCACGAGGGGCAGCCGGTGTGGTCCTCGCTGATGGTGCTGCTCGTGGCCGCCGCGGGGGCGTTCGCCGGTGACGGCCTGTTGTTCGTTTCGGGGCGGCGCGGCCTGGAGGCGGGGGGCCCCTCCCGGTGGTGGCACCGTTTGCGGGAGCAGGTGACGCCGGAGTTGTTGGAACGTTCGCGCCGACAGTTGGAGCGCCGGGGGACGACCGTGCTGGTGCTCTCCCGGCTGGTTCCGGCGGGGCGGCTGCCCGTGCTCCTGGCCTGCCTGATCGCCCGGATGCCGCTGCGCGACTACCTGCGCGGATCCGTGCCCGCGGTGTTGGCCTGGGCTGTGACGTACCAGCTGATCGGCCTGGTGGGGGGAACGCTCTTCCCGAGCACCTGGCAGGCGGTGGCGGCGGCGGTGGGTCTGGCCATGCTGGTGACGGTCGTACCGCAGACGGGTCGGTACCTGCTGCGCAGGCGGCGGGAGCGGACAAAGGGGG
>NZ_VKHT01001095.1 GCF_014141535.1 Streptomyces alkaliphilus
GGGCACGGGCATCGGCCTTCACCTCGGCGGCGATGGCGTCCCACAAGCCGGGGGGCGGGGCGGCCACGGCCGCGTCCGCCGGGCCGGCGCCACGGACGGCGGAGACGATCTCCCGCAGGTCGGTCAGCTCCGTCCGGCAGCGCGCGCAGCCCTCGAGATGTTCCCGGGCGGTGGTGGTGGAGGGGCCGGCGCTCCCGTCCAGGGCGATGGCGGCCAGCACGCCCTCGGGGATGTGTCCCCCGACGCCCGACGCGCCCGGGGGATCGCTCCCCGCCCGATCGCCGGTGGTCCGATCTCCCGCGCTCCGGGCGGCGTCGGACGGGCCCCGGGGGAAGTCGGCGCCGGCGGGGGACGGCACGCCCCCGGACACGGGCGGACGCCCGTTCACGGCACCGGAACGGTCGTGGTCGCCGCCGGTGTCGGGACGCCCGTGGTCACCGGCGGCCTCGTTGCGGTCCACAGCCGCCCACCTCCACTCGGGCTGCGCGGTTGCCGATCCGTGGCCGGGGAGGCGCGGATCGGAGGGAGCCGCGCGTCGACCTGGTCGCGCGGCAGCGGTATGTCTTCATCGTAAGAAGCCGTGACTTCCGGTTGGCTGGAGCGGGGACGAAAGCGGCGTGTCGGGCGCGGCCCGATCCGGTCAGGGGTCGATCGGCACGGCCGTCACCACCAGATTGCTCAGGTACCCGCCCCTGTCGGGGTCGTAGGGACCGGCGCAGGTGATGAGGGTGAGAACCGGCGGGCCGTCACGGCGGAACAGCTCGGCGGGCAGGGCCTGCTTCTCGATCAGCTCCATGGCCGCGACCTCGTAGCGCAGGGGCTCCGCGCCATCGCGCCGGACGGTGACGACATCGCCCGCGCCCACCTCGTACAGGGCGGCCATGGCCCCCCGCTCGCCGCCGGTGGCGTCCACGTGCCCGGCGATGACGGCGGAGCCGGCCGTGGCCCCGGGCGCGGGGCCGAAGCGGTACCAGCCGGCGCGGGAGACGTCCTCGGGTATCTCCATGGTGCGGTCGTCGTTGACACCGACCGGGTCGAGGGCCGCGTCCAGGCCCACCCGGGTGAGCGAGACCCCGGTGGGCCGGAGGTCGGCGGCCTCGGCGGATTCCGGGGGCCCGGTGGCCACCGGGCCCCCGGCCTCGACGGAGGTGGGCGGCGACGCAGAATCCCCAGCCGCGTCGCCGCCCGGCTCGGTGCTCTTCCCGGGACCCGCCCCCGCGGTGATCGCGGCGCGGTCGCCGAAATCGGTGGGGGCACCGCGGTCCGGGATGAGGAGGACGACGCCGATGGCGAGCGCGGTGACCGCCACCAGGACGATGAGCATGGCCGGCATCGCCGATGAACGACCGTGCCGATCGGTGCCCGTCATCGTTGCTCCGTCCTCGTCTTTCATGGAGTTCTTCCGTCGGTGAGATCTTCCGTCGGTGTCCCGGGTGCCCCGGCCGGGGCGATGGTCGGGGGCCCCGGGACCCTCGTGGCCCGCGGGATCACGTCTCCCGGGGTCGCGGAGCGGGAGGAGGCCGTCTCCCGCTCCGCGGGCCGGTGGGTGGGGCCGCCCGACCCCCGAGGGGGGGTGAAG
>NZ_VKHT01001096.1 GCF_014141535.1 Streptomyces alkaliphilus
AAGCGGACCGGTGGAGCGAGTGTCCACCGTTGCCGGTGCCCCCGGGGACGGTGGGCACTCGCCAAATCTCCAGCCCTCACCACCGGCCACCCCGGGGGGGTCCGGGCCGGCCGGCACCCGGCCGGAACTCCTGCGGGTCGAGGGGCTCACAGCCCACCACGGCCCCCGCCGCGTCCGGACCCCGGTCCTGCGGGACGTCTCCCTGTCCCTGGGCGCGGGGGAGTGCCTGGCGGTGGTGGGGCGTTCGGGGTCGGGAATGACGACGCTCGCCCGCTGCCTGGCAGGTCTGCACCGGAACGCCACGGGACGCGTCCTGGTGGACGGGGAACTCCTGCCCCGCAGCGTCCGCGATCGCGGACGGGGCCATCTGGCGGCGGTGCAGTACGTCTTCCAGGACGCCCGGGCCTCCTTCGACGAGTACCGTCCGGTGCTGGAGCAGGTGGCCCGTTCCGCGGTCCGACTGCGTCGGGTCTCCCCGGCCGGGGCCCGCGCCGAGGCGGTGGAGGTGCTCGCCGGCATGGGGGTGGACGAGGCCACGGCGGCCCGCGTCCCCGACGGGCTCTCCGGGGGCGAACTCCAACGGGCCGCCCTGGCACGCGCCCTGATGGCGCGTCCCAGGGTGCTGGTGTGCGACGAGATCACCTCCGCTCTGGACCCGGTCGCCCGTGACGGGGTCGGCGACCTCCTCACGCGCTTGGCGAACGACCCCGACCGGGCGGTCTCGCTCGTGCTGGTCACCCATGACCTGCGACTGGCGGTGGGGTTGGCCGATCGTGTCCTGGTGCTCGACGGGGGAGAGGTGGTGGAGAGCGGTTCGACCCGCGTCGTGCTGACCGTCCCCGGCCACCCCGTCACCCGGCGATTGCTGGAGGCGCTGCCGGTGCCCGTCGTGCCCGCCCCCGATCCGACGGGGTGAGTCCGGGTCCGTTCCCGGCCCGCTCGTTCCGGACCCCGGCGGGGGCGAGCCGGGAACGGCGTCCCGGGTCAGTGGGGCAACGGGATCTCGTAGTGGACGGTGGCGAAGCCGGGACCGTGCTCGCCGGTGGTCCTGGCGTCGAAGATCTCCTTGGCGACGTCCTCCCAGAACGGCTGTGCACCGGCGATGTTCACGTTGGTGTGCAGGTACAGGGAGGCGTACTCGCGGACGGCGGCGAATTCCGCGGCCATCTCCACCATGACCCGGGCCAGCCCGCGACGACGGTGTTCGGCCCGCACGTAGACGCGGACCAGTTGGGCGGTGGAGCCGGAGGGATAGCGCTCCGCGATCCACCGGGGGTGCGGGGGATGACGCGGCCCCCGGGAGAGGAGGCCGGTGGTTCCGACGACCGTCCGCCGCGGGTCCCCCGTGTCGATCGCCACGAGGAGGAGATGGCGGGGGTCGGTCAGGTAGGCGCCGTCGATGTCGATGACGTCCTCGTGCCAGCCGGGGACGTACCCGTAACCGAACTCGCGGTAAAACGTGTCCAGCATGACGCCGCGGGCGCCGTCGACGTCCTCCGGCTCGGCGGCCCGGACGAGGTATCGACCGACGGTACGGGGGGAGGGCAACTCACTCATGTGCGGTCGGTGGGGG
>NZ_VKHT01001097.1 GCF_014141535.1 Streptomyces alkaliphilus
GACGGCTCCGCCGACGGACGGCGCCACTCCAGCACGGCTCCGCACGCCTCGCAGAACGACTGCCCCGGTTCCGCCCGGGTGCCGCAGTCGGCGCAGTTGTGAGCGGTCATGTCTCCAAGCTCCTCTCGATGGCCGACACCTGGACCGTGTACGGCATGTGGGCGGGACGGGCCGCGGCGACGAGCGCGTCGAGCCGGTGTTCGTCGGACGGGGAGGGGTCGGGCAGTCGCAGGTGGACGTGGAGGCGGGGCCGGGCCTCCCCCGGTATCGGGCCGAGCGGCCGGGCACTCCAGGCGGCGGCGCCGCTCTCGGTGATCTCGGGCTCCGCGCCGAACGCCAGCCGTACCGCCTCGAACAGGCCGCGTCGGGTGCCGCGGATGCGGTGCAGGTGGACGGCGGCCGCGACGGCGGCGCGCAGTCGGTGGTCCTCCTCCAGCCCGTCGGTCTCGGCACCGACCCAGGTGCCCACCCAGCGGACGAAGTCCACGGGGGCGAGGTGGGGGTCGAAGTACGCCTCCAGGCAGTCGAGTACGCCGAGGATCGGTGCGAGCACCTCGTCCAGGCCGGCGACGAAGCGTTGCGCCAGGTCGTCCTCGACGAACACGGCCGGCAGCATGGCACCGATCGGCATGGCGGAACCCATGCCGTCGACGGAGCCCCTCACGTGTCGTCCCCGATCACGCGCACCCGGTGGTCGAAGGAGAACGGCAGGGCCTCCGCCCGCAGGTCGACCCGGTCGGTGCCCTCGCCGCGTTTCCCGGAGATCGGGTCCGCCGGGTGCAGCGTCACCCGGTCCACCAGTTCCACGCCCGGCACCCGCTGGAGCACCGCGAACAACTCCCCGGCCTGGATCGGTCGGCCGAACGGCCACCCGCGTCCGTCGACGCCGCCGGTGAGGGGGTCCAGGTGGCGGTGGAGCGCGTCGTGGGTCTCCCGGCGCACGCGGTCGGTGTCCGTGCCCCGGAAGGCGTGGACCGTCGCCACCACCGTGACGCCCTGGTAGTAGGGCGGTCCGACCGCCAGTCGGGTCCCGATCGGGCGCCGCTCGTCCAGGTGGCGGGTGATCCGGCTCAGCAGCGCGTCGTCGGGCACCAGTTGTTCGAAGCGCAGTCGTCCGTCGGGGTCGGGGACGGCCTGCGGCACCACCAGCACCCGCACGGCGTACGCGCCGTGTTCGTCCCGGTCGCCCTCCAGGCAGGTGATGCGCGCGGTGTCGGGGGCGGCGCGGCGGGCCAGTTCCTCGTAGTCCCGCAGGGTCACCGCCCGCTCCTGGGCGCGCAGGGTGATCGGCGCGCGGAGCCTGGCCTCCTCCACCGTCT
>NZ_VKHT01001098.1 GCF_014141535.1 Streptomyces alkaliphilus
CCGCGGCCCCTCACCGTGCGCTCGGTGGGCCGGGCCGGCCGCTTCGCCTTCGCCCCGGACACCGGTCGGCTCCACGTGGACCACGCGGCCCTCGCCGTCTTCGACGTCACGCCGGCCGAATGGACCGGTGACCCGAAAACCCTGGTGGATCGCCTCCTGCCGGGGGACGCCGAGCGGCTGGAGGCGCTCATCACCCGAGCCGTGGCCCGGGGGCGCAGCGGTTACGGTGCCTATCTGCGGTTGCGCGGCCGCGACGGCTCCATCCGGTGGATCCACAGCCGGGGCGGGATCCGCCGGGACCGGCAGGGGCGCGTGCGGTGGATCATCGGTGTCGTCCGGGACGCCGGCGTGGCCCCCCTCCATCCCCCGGAGCCGGATGCGGCGCGGACGCTCCCGGAAGGGGCGGAGGGGTGGGACCGGGACCCCGAGGCGGCGGTCGGCGTCACCGAGGAGACGGTCGCGGCGCTGGCCCGCGCCCGCAGCGTGCGGGACGTGGCGGATTTGCTGCGTGTTCGCGGTGGGATGGAGCGGCTTGGCGTGATCGGTCTGACCCTGGGGCTGGTCGAGGCCGGTCGCATCCACGTGGTCGCCGAGGGCCGGGAGGACATCGGTCCCGTGTCCGAACTGCTCTACACCCGGGTGGACGAGCCCTTTCCGATGAGCGAGGCCGTGCGAACCCACTCGCCGCTGTTCATCGTCGGCCGGGAGGAGTTCGCCGCCCGTTACCCCCGGCTGTGGCCGCACATCGCCTCCCTGCCGATGACGGCCGCCGCCTACCTGCCGCTCATCGCCCGGGACCGTGTCATCGGGGTCATCGGCCTGCTGTACCGGGAGAAGCGGGGCTTCCCCGCCCGGGAGCGCAATTTCCTGGCCGTCCTCGCCGGGGGGATCGCGCAGAGCCTGCAGAGCGCCATGCTGATCGAACGGGACCACGAGTTGGCGGCCGACCTCCAGAAGACCATGCTGCCCCGCTCGCTGCCCGCCGTGCACGGTCTGCACATCGCCGCCCGTTACCGCCCGGCCCGGATCGGCCGCGACGTGGGCGGGGACTGGTACGACGCCATCCCGCTGCCCGGTGGGCGCCTGGCCGCCGTGGTGGGGGACGTGCAGGGGCACGACACCCATGCGGCGGCGGTGATGGGCCAGCTGCGGACCGTGCTGCGGGCCTACGCGGCCGAGGGGCACGAGCCCGGGGCGGTGGTGCAACGTGCCTCCGCCTTCCTGCGGGATCTGGACACCGAGCGGTACGCCACCTGCGTCTACGCGGACGTGGATCCGACCACCGGATGGCTGCGCATGGTGCGGGCGGGGCACGTGCAGCCGCTGGTGCGTCGGGTCGACGGCACCTGGCGCCCGCTCTCGGTGGCCGGGTCGCTGCCCCTGGGGCTCTCCACCGACCTGGCCCGTCCGGAACATCCCGTCACCACCCTGGAGCTGGAGCCCGGCGAAAGCCTGTTGATGTACACGGACGGGCTGGTGGAGCGTCCGGGGGTGGACCCGGAGGAGGGCGCGACGCTCCTGCTCCACTCCCTCGGGTACCCGGTGTCGGACGGGGCCGGGACGGGCG
>NZ_VKHT01001099.1 GCF_014141535.1 Streptomyces alkaliphilus
GGGTGAGGGCGGTGCGCAGCAGCAGCCGGCGCGGTGCCTCGCCGGGTCGGCCGAGGGCCACCACGTGGGCGCACACCAGCAACCGGCCGTCCGGGACGGGTCCGGCCGGGCCCCCGCTCTCGTCCACGGCGCTGAGCCAGTCGAAGAACGTGCAGCCGAGCCGGTCGCGGGCGGTGCCCAGGGAGGCGATCCACTCGCCGGCGGGGACGTCCACGGTCAGCGTGTCGTAGGCGTCCGCGGCCCGGGCCCCGGCGCCGAAGAGTTCCTCCACCGGCTCCGGGAGCCATCCCGGGCCGCTCACCGCTCCCCCTCCCGGGTTCCGTCGCCGGCACCGGGGGCGGAGGTGTCGGGGGCGGTCGGCGGCGCGGCCACCGGCGGCGCGGTCAGCGCGGCGGTGGGCGTCCGGCGCGGGGCGTAGCGGTCGGCGGTGGACTCCTCGGCGATCCGCTCCTGAAGCTTGAGGATGCCCTGGAGCAGTGCCTCGGGGCGGGGCGGACAGCCGGGCACGTACACGTCGACGGGGATGATCTGGTCCACTCCCTTGGTCACCGCGTAGGAGTCCCAGTAGGGGCCGCCGCAGTTGGAGCAGGCGCCGAAGGAGATGACGTACTTGGGCTCCGGCATCTGCTCGTACAACCGCCGCACCGCGGGGGCCATCTTGTCGGTCACGGTGCCGGAGACCACCATCAGGTCGGCCTGGCGGGGGCCGGGCGCGAAGGGGATGACGCCCAGCCGGATGAAGTCGTGCCGGGACATCGACGCGGCGATGAACTCGATGGCGCAGCAGGCGAGTCCGAAGTTGAAGACCCACAGGCTGTAGCGACGGCCCCAGTTGAGGATCACCTTCATCGGCTCGGGGGCGAGCCGGGCCAGGGGACCGAGCAGGGGGCGGTCGCCGCGTTCCACGGGCGCGCCGCTCTCGCCGCGCGCACCGCCTCCGACGGGGTTCAGGTCCATGCGAGCACGCCCTTCCGCCAGGCGTAGAACAGCCCCAGGCCGAGCAGCCCGAGGAAGAGGAACATCTCCACCAGCGTCACCGCGCCGAAGCCGGGATCGGCGAAGATCGCCGCCCAGGGGAAGAGGAAGATCGCGTCCACCGCGAAGATCACGTAGAGGAAGGCGTACAGGTAGTACCGGACCTGCGTGTGGGCCCAGCCCTCGCCCACCGGATCCACGCCGCACTCGTAGGGCAACAGTTTCCCGGCGGTCGGCAGATCCGGTCGCAGCAGTCGGCCGGCGGTGAAGGCGACGACGACGAACAGCACGCCGACGACGGCCACCAGTCCGACGACCGTGTAGCCGTGGAAGTAGTCCGGCACCCGGCTTGCCCCTCCGTGACGCGCGATGCGGGATGTGCGGACCCGCGGCGCGGGCCCGTGCTGTGGGTCCGACACCGGCGGGCGGGCGGCCGTCCGCCGTGGTCGGGTGTCGCGACGGCGCGGTGCGGGGCGCGGGGTCGCGGCGTGCCGCTCGGGGCGGCGGCGTGCGACGGGCCGTCGGCAACGGCGTGCCCCGGGGGCGCGCACGGGCGGCGGTCCGTCGTACGGACGGGAGTCTAGGGGGT
>NZ_VKHT01000011.1 GCF_014141535.1 Streptomyces alkaliphilus
CCGCCGACCGGCCGTGCCGACCCGCCGGCGGCCCCGGGAGGGAGGGGACGCCCGGCCCGGTGCCGGGCGTCCGGGGAGAGGGATCGACCCGCTCAGTTGTATTCGACCTCGCAGGTGGCGTCGGTGTTGTAGGGGTTGAAGATGCCGTCCGGGTTGTCCCAGAACAGCCACACGTACAGCGAGTAGGCGTCGGGGGCGTCGTCGCCGTTGAACTGGTCCTCGATGAGGCCCGCCCCGTTGTCCTCGCCGTTGTCCTCGCCGTTGGTGTCCTGCTCGTCGAGCTGCTCTCCCGTGTCCCGCTCCTCCGGCGGGCTCTCGAACTCCTGGCCGAACAACTCCGGCGGGTCCTGCCCCTCGTCCGCGACGATGTACTCGACCGCGCCCAGTCGCAGGTCTCCCGGCTCACCGTCCGGGTCGGGCAGGTAGACCAGCACGGGCGGCTCGTCCTGGTTCACGTCCTGGTTGATGTAGTCCGGGTTGTAGTAGTGGTAGCCGATGGCGCCGTCGTCGGTCTCGACGCACTCCTCGGCCTGCACATAGCCGTCCTCGATCGCCTGATCCACGTCCTGGTACGGCTCCATCGCCTCCCGGAGGTCCTCGATCTCCTGCTGTGTCTGTTCGTCGAGGCCCTCCTCCCCGTTCTCGGCCGAGGCCGACAGTGCGGGGCCGAGGGCCAGGGCACCGGCCCCGACCAGTGCGATCGCCGAACGACGCAAAGACGCTGATGTCATTACAGACCTCACCTTTTCCAGGGGGGATTCGAAGGGGGAATCCGAAGGGAATCGGTGCCGGGTGGGAGAAACCGGAGCCCGGTCGTGGCGCTTCTCGCGACCACCCGGGGCATCCCACCGGCGGACGGACCTCCCGGGACGGTGCCGGGACGTGTCACCCGCCGTCCGCCCCCCGGGGTCTCTCCCACACGGAGGAGGCGGTACGGCGGTATGGGCCGTCGTCCTCAGAATACGATCGCCCCGGCCCACCCGCATTCGCACGCCCCGCACCGCCCTGACCAGGGAAAACACCCGGGTCACCGCCCCGTGAGGGGAGGCGCCCCATGGGGGAGGGTCAGCGGAGGGAACCCGTGTGTTCCTCGGCGGGGGAGGTGCGCACGCCGCACACCAGGCGGTCGGTGTCGGCGAGGGCCGGCTCGGGAGTGATCACCAGCACCGGCGGCTCCCGCTCCTCGGGGGCGACACCGAAGTAGTCGGCGAAGGAGGACTCGCACAGGGCGGCGCGCGCCGCGTCGTCGGCCCCGCCCACGCCGTCGTGGACGCCGATCACCTCGTGGACGTGCGGCTCCTCGCAGGAGCGGGGTTCCCGGTCCGCCGCGTCGTCGGCACGTCCCCAGCAGTCCCCGACGGTCGGCTCACCGGACGTGTCGCCGGCGCCCCACTCCTCGGCCCGGAAGTCGTCGGCCTCGAACTCCGGCGGGTCGGACCACTCCTCACCGCCGCAGGCCGTGACACCGAACCCGACGACCACGACGGCGGCCGTCACCGCCATCCACCGCTTCTTCCGTGTGCACATGCGCACCTGCCTACCGGTGGACGACGCCCCGGAGGAGCCGTTTGCTCCGATCCGGAGCACATTTCGCGGTGTCGTTCGGGTGTCGTTCCGGTGTCCCGCCCGACTCCGGTGTCCCGCCCGACTCCGGGGGCCGCTCGGGCCGCGCGGTGGTCCGAGGCGCCCCGGGCGGGTGTGGCCCGGGGCCGGAACCCCCGGGTGGCTGCCGTCCGGGCGCTCCTCGTCCGGGGACTCGACCGCCCGTGGAGGTCACCCGATGCTGAAGGGGGAGGTGTGCTCCTCGCTGCGGGTGGTGTAGGCGCTGCACACGATCCGATCGGAGCCCATCCCCACCGGCTCGGGGGTCACGAGGATCATCGGCAACGGCTGGTCGTTGTAGGGGACGCCGAAGTATTCGGCGAACAGCCCCTCACAGATGGCCTCCTTGGCCTCCTCCTCGGCCCGCATCCCGGCCAGTCCCTCACCCTCCGGCGCCTCGAAACCCTCGTGGACACCCACCACCTCGAAGACGTGCGGTTCGTCGCAGGAGCGGGGGTCGTGGTCGACCGTGGTCGCCCGCCCCCAGCAGTCGCCGACGTTCAACGGCGCGCCGGTGCCGAAATCGTCCAGACCCTCCAGCCCTTCGAGGTCCTCCAGTTCCTTGAGGGCTTCCTCGAGTTCGGCCTCCCACTCCGCCATGTCCGCCCTGTCGGGTTCCCCGGCCCCGGCCGCCGGGGGCGTGGGCACCCCCGAGTCACTCGAACACGCCGTCGTTCCGAGGCCGACGACCACCACGGCGGCCGTCACGGCCGCCCAACGCTTTCCTCGTGTGCACATGCACACCTTGGTATCGGGAATCACGGCCCCGGAGCAGGGGGTCGCCCCGATCCGTGACAGAACCCGGAAGAAGCGGGCGCCGGGGGGTCACGAGGATCCCGGGGGGAAAGCGAACTCCGTTGTCCCGCAAAAGGTTTCAGCGGAGGGGACCGCCGATCCGCCCGCTCCGGACGGCGGCCAACAGGCCGGCGAACGCCGCGGGTTCGGCCACCACCACCCGCCCCGGCACCTCGCTCTCCCGCACCGCCTCACCCCCGGCCGTCGCCACCGCTCCGAGTGGTGGTCACCGCGCAACCTCCCAACCCATGCGTGCGGGCGGCACACGGTTCGCTCCCCCAACCGGAGGGTGGCGGGACCGCGAGGTGGAAGAGTGCGCGGACATGGTCCCCGGGCCGGGAGAGGCCGGTCGGGACCGTACGCGGGTGGATGGAGTCGAGGCCCCGCCTCCGAGCCGTCGGGGGACTTTCCACGGTCCTCCTCCCACCCGTGCCGGATTCCGCGGCCGGCCACCACCTCCCGGCCGCCGCCCCGATACCCCGCCCCGGGGAGGCCCGGAGCAAGGCATCGGGGCGGGGCGAACCGCCCCCGAATCGGGCCGGCTCGACCCACCGGGAGATCGTGTCACGGCCCCCCGGTCATCCGCCCGGGCCGGGTCGCCGTCCGGGTGGAGCCCGACTCGGCGGTCCGGGTACGAAGAGCGGAGGGGGGTGCCGAAGCCGTGCCGAGCACCGTGATACTCGGGCGTGTCACCGTGGCCATCATGCCGACGGTGAGCACGCACCGGTCACCGTCCCAGCTCTGGCCGGAGACGAACACGTCGTCGGAGATCAGGCGGTCGATCCTGACCACGTGCCGCAGTACGGCACCGGGGTACACCTGTCCGGCGAACCGGCAGTCCCGTACCGAGGCGGCCATGCGCACGCCGTCGGCAGAGACGTCGGACAACCACAACAGGGACGCCGCCTGGCCGAAGGACTCCAGCGTGAGCGAGTGCGGGTACGTGTACCGCGAGACGGGAAGGCCGGGGGGCATCGACCGGTAGCACGGTTCCGATCCGGTGACCGCCTTGCTCACCACGATCCGCCGCCCCGGCTCGATGGCCTCCACCCGGTCGACGAGCACGATGGGGTGCGCGACCGGCAGGATCTCCAGCATGTCGGCGTAGTTCGGGATTCCGGCTCGGTCGGTGACCGCCGGCGGGTGGCGGTCCACATCGAGAGGATTCGATCGGCGCTCGGTACCGACCACGGCCTTCACCATCGAGACCGTGGTGCCGTCCCGGCGGATACCGTGCGCGCGCACCGCCCAGCGGTCCGGCCCCTCGGGAACGGCCTCGACCTCCATGCACAGCTCGTCACCGCTCAGCACCGGGGCCAGCCACCGCCCGGTGACGATCCTCAGCACGTTCACCGGCTCGGTCCGCCCGAGCACGGTGTTCATCGACTGGCGCAGGGCCTCGATGAAGAACGTGGCGGGCAGCAGGGTGAGCCCGGGGAAGTGCCCCCCCATGTAGGGGTCCCGGGGATTGACCTCCTTGTAGGCGTGGAATTTGATCGCCGGTGTCATGGTCGCCGTCTCGACCCGGTCCACCGCACGCAACGGCGCCGCGAAGCGCGCCTCCCACGGTTCCCCGGCCCGCTCCCGCGTCGACGCGTCCGGACCGGGTGTCATCGCGCCCCCGGGGGGCGGGGAGCCGACGCTCATCGGACTCCCCCCTCGTTCGAGCCTTCGTGGTCCGCGGCTCCGGGTCGTCCCGCCGTGGGGTCCGCCAGGATCCGGGCCAGCGCCCGGCCGATGACATCGAGCGATCGGGGACGCGTCATTCCCGCGTGATCCGTGGTGACCGGGTGCTCGATGATCGAGCCGTCGATGTGGGGTTCCCAACCAGCCGGATCGAGCCGCTCGCCCTCGGTGGCGACGAACAGATGCACATCCCCGCGGTACCGGCGCGGTACGTGCGTCCCGGCCATGGCGTTGTTGTTGGCCATGACTGCGCACAGCCGACGGAGCTCTCCGGCGTCCAGGTCACCGAACATGCCGCCCCGTTCCGCGAGCAGTTCGGCCACCCCGGCGGCGTCGAGCCGCCGACCGGTGAGATCGTCCAGGTCGTATCCACCGAGCTCCAGCATGGCGCGGAACAAACCGTCCCGGACATCCTCCTGGTCCAACACCGGCTCCGCGCCGGTGCGCGGCACGGTGTCCAGGACGGCGAGCAGTTCGACGGCTTCCCCGACCTCCTGCAACCCGGCCGCCATCTCGTGCACGACGATCCCGCCGAAGGAGTAGCCGACCAGGCGGTAGGGCCCGTGCGGTTGGATCTTCCGCATCTGTTCCGTGTAGTCGGCGGCGACCTCGGCCACCGAGCGCGGCAGCGAGGAGCCGTCCATCCCCCGCGCCTGCAGCCCGTACACCGGGAGGTCGTCGTCGAGGTGGCGGAGCAATCCGCTGTAGGTCCGGACGAACCCGCTCGCCGGATGGACGCAGAACACGGGGAGGCCGGTCCCGCGCTCGCGCAGGCCGATGAGCACGTCGAAGCTGTTCTCACCGCCGTGACCACCCACCCTCCCGGCGAGTTCGGCCACGGTCGGCGCCTCGAAAAGGGTACGAATGCCCAGCCGGACGCCCAGCACGTCACGTATCCGACCGATCAACCGGGTGGCCAGCAGCGAATGCCCGCCCAGCTCGAAGAAATTGTCGTGGACCGAGACCTCGGTCGTTCCGAGCGCTTCGCCGAACAGTTCACACAGAACCCGTTCGGCCTCGTCGCGTGGCGCGGTGCCCGCCTGCCGCCGGCCGGCGGGGGCGGGCAGCGCGGCCCGGTCCACCTTGCGGTTGGGAGTCAGCGGCAGTTCGTCCAGGACGACGACGGCCGAGGGGACCAGGTGGTCCGGCAGGACCTTGGCGAGCGCGCCGCGCAACCCGGCCGGGTCCGGCGACACACCGCGATCCGGCACCGCGTAGGCCACCAGCCGCTGGTCTCCCGGCGTGTCCTCGCGCACGACGGCCACCGCCTGCCGTACGCCGGGGTGGCGGGTGAGCGCGGCTTCGATCTCGCCCGGCTCGATGCGGAACCCGCGGATCTTGACCTGCCGGTCCGCCCGGCCGAGGAACTCCAGGTTCCCTTCACTGTTCCAGCGCACCAGATCCCCGGTGCGGTACATCCGCGCACCCGGCGGCCCGAACGGATCGGCCACGAACGCCTGCGCCGTCAACCCCGGCCGATCCAGATAACCGCGCGCCAACCCCGCACCGGAGACATACAACTCACCCGCGATCCCCACGTCCACCGGCCGCAGCCGCCGGTCGAGCACGTAGACCGCGGTGTTGGCCATCGGCCGCCCGATCGGCACGGGTCCATCCGGCAGCGGAGCTCCCGGTTCGATCCGGTGATCGGCACAGTTCACGGTGAGTTCGGTGGGGCCGTAGCAGTTCACCACGCTCGCGCCGGGATGCGCGGCACGCCAGTCGCGCAACGCCTCGCCGTGCAACGCCTCGCCACCGAGCAGCAGCTCGGTACGGGGACTGAACTCCTCGGGCAGTTCGGCCAGCATCGGCAGGTGGCTGGGGGTGACCTTGGTCAGCGCGCACGGTTGGCCCCGCAGCGCCGCGACGGTGTCCGCGTCGTCGTCGAGCGCCGCAAGGTGCACCGTGCCGCCCACGGTGAGCGGTACGAACAGTCCGGTGACGCTGAGGTCGAAGGATGCCGTTGTGGTGACCAGAACCGCCTCGCGCATGCCCGGGTAACGGGTACCGGCGAAGGCGAGGTAGTCGGACAGCGAGCGGTGTTCGACCACCACGCCCTTGGGCCGACCCGTGGAGCCGGAGGTGTGGATGACGTAAGCGGGGTCGTGCGGACGCGGCGAGGGCAGGGGCGCGGTCCCCGCCACCGGGGCCTGTGCCGTTCCTGTGGCCCGGTCCACCGACAGGGTCGGCACGTCCTCGGAGAGCGCGTCCGCCCACTCCGAGGTGGTCAGCAGCAGCGACGCCCGGACATCGGCCAGGATGAACCGGAGCCGCTCGCGGGGATGGTCGGGATCGAGCGGCACATAGGCACCGCCGGCCTTGAGTACCCCGAGCAGCGCGACCAGCTGGCCGAGCGACCTCGGCAGCACCACCGCCACCATGCGCTCCGGGCCGACACCGCGCCCGACGAGTACGTGGGCCAGTCGGTCGGTCGCACGGTCCAGCTCGGCGTACGTCATCGACGCACGACCATGCCGGACGGCAACCGCGTCCGGGGTGCGGCGGGCCTGCGCGGTGAGCAGTTCGGGCAACGTGGCGGTGGCGGCCCCGACCGCGGTGTCGTTCCACTCCACGAGCAGGCGTCGCCTGGTGGCTTCATCGAGCAACTCAACGGTGCCGATGGGCTGCCGTGGCGCCTCGGCCACCCGGGTGAGCAGTCGCCCGAAGGCCCCGGTGAGCCTGTCGACGGTGTCCCTGTCGAAGAGGTCCGTCCGGTAGCGGACGCTGCATGTGAGGCCGTCGGGCTCGCCGTCCGGGCCGGTCCGCTCGGCCAACTGGAGGGCCAGGTCGAACTTGGCTCCGCCACCGTCGGTCACCGCCGTCTCGGTGATGTCCAGGCCGGCTGCCGTGAACATGGTGGGCGATTCGTTCTGGAAGGACAGCATGACCTGGAACAGGGGATGTCGGGAGAGGCTGCGGGGCGGGTTGAGGACTTCCACCAGCCGCTCGAACGGCACGTCCTGGTGGGCGTAGGCCTCCAGGTCGGTTTGCCGCACCCGGTCCAGCAGTTCGGTGAAGGAGGGGTCGCCGGAGGTGTCGGTGCGCAGCACCAGGGTGTTGACGAAGAAACCGACCAGATCGTCCAGGGCCTCATCGGCCCGGCCGGCGATCGGCGTGCCGATGGGGATGTCCGTGCCCGCGCCGACACGGGTCAACAGGGCGGCGAGGGCTGCGTGCGCCACCATGAACATGCTGGCCCGCTGTTCGGAGGCCAGCGCGGCGAGCCGCCGGTGCACCTCCGCCGGCACCTCGAACACCACCGACTCGGCGCGATGACCCGCGACGGCGGGACGGGGGCGGTCGGTGGGCAGGTCGAGCCCCTCGGGCAGCCCGGCCAGCGTGGTCTTCCAGTGATCCAGCTGCCCGGCGATCACCGAGTGCGGGTCGGCCTCGTCCCCGAGCCACCGGCGCTGCCACAGGGTGTAGTCGGCGTACTGCACCGGCAGTGGTTCCCACCCGGGGGCCTCACCCCGGCACCGCGCGGCATGGGCATCGGACAGATCACGCACCAGCGGGCCGATCGAGGAACCGTCCCCGGCGATGTGGTGCAACACGATCATCAACACGTGCTCTTCTTCACCCAGCCGGAACAACCTCGTCCGCAAGGGGATTTCGGTCTCCAGATGGAACGGCCGCTCGAACTCCGCGGCGAGGTCCGCGTGGAGCGCGTCCTCGGTGGTGGTCACCGGATCGTGCCACAACCCCACCCCGGAGGCGGGCAACACCACCTGATGCGGCTCCCCCTCGACGGCCGGATAGACGGTGCGCAGCACTTCGTGCCGCTCGACGACATCGTGGAGAGCGGCCCGTAGCGCCTCGGTGTCCAACCGGCCGGTCATCCGCAGGACCGCCGGGATCCGGTAGGGGGACGCCTCCGGGTCCATCGCGTTGAGGAACCACAACCGTCGCTGGCCGAAGGAGGCGGGAACCACCTCACCACGCGGCATCCGGCGCAACGCCGGCCGCCCACCGCCGGCGGTCTCCAGAACCACCGCCAACTCCGCCACCGTGGGCGCCTCGAACACCGAACGGACGGACACCTCGACACCCAACACCGACCGCACCCGGCTCACCAACCGGGTCGCCAACAGCGAATGCCCACCCAACTCGAAGAAATTGTCGTGGACCGAGACCTCGGTCGTTCCGAGCGCTTCGCCGAACAGTTCACACAGAACCCGTTCGGCCTCGTCGCGAGGGCCGCGCCCACCGACCGAGGCGATGACCGGGGCGGGCAGCGCGGCCCGGTCCACCTTGCCGTTGACCGTCAGGGGCAGGGAGTCCAGGGGCACGAAGGCAGCGGGCACCATGTAGTCCGGCAACACGGCCGACATCGCCGCACGCAACCCACCGACATCCGGCTCCGCGACCGGGACGTAGTAGGCGACGAGTCGTTTCTCGCCGGGGATGTCCTCGCGCACGACCACCAGGCTCTGCCCCACGCCGGGCAGCTCGGCCAACACCGTCTCGATCTCACCGATCTCGATGCGGAACCCGCGGATCTTGACCTGCTGGTCCGCCCGGCCGAGGAACTCCAGGTTCCCTTCACTGTTCCAGCGCACCAGATCCCCGGTGCGGTACATCCGCGCACCCGGCGGCCCGAACGGATCGGCCACGAACGCCTGCGCCGTCAACCCCGGCCGATCCAGATAACCGCGCGCCAACCCCGCACCGGAGACGTACAACTCACCCGTCACCCCACGGGGCACCAATCGCAATCCCCGATCGAGCACGTGAACACGCCGATTGTCCATGGGCCGCCCGATCGGCACCGAGTCGGGCACATCGCCCACCCTGCGCATGGTGTACGCCGTGGGCATCACGGTCGTCTCGGTCGGCCCGTAACCGTTGCTCAACACCAGGGAAGGATGGGCGGACAGGACGCGCCGAGCCGCGACGGCCGGCAGATCCTCTCCGCCGACCATCAGCTCCCGTACTCCCGCGAAGCAGTCCGGTCGGTCCTCGGCCACGAGTCGGAAGACAGCGGCCGGCATCGCCAGCGCGGTCACCTCGTTCTCACGGATCGTACGGGCCAACTCCGCCACATCCAGCTCACCGGGCGGGGCGATCACCAACTCGCGGCCGAACAACAACGACACCCACAACTCATAGACCGACGGGTCGAACGAGTGGGCCACGTGCTGCAGAACCCGAGCGTGACCGCGCTCTTCCCACAGCCCGTCGAGAACGAACCCGAGCACGCTCCGATGCGACACGGCGACACCCTTGGGCTCACCCGTGGAACCGGACGTGAACATCACATAGGCCAACTGATCCGGACAAACCTCCACACCGGGATCGGAGTCCTCCTCCGACAACGACTCCGACCCGACCACAACCGTCACCGGATGCTCCACCACATGATCCTCGGCATCGGTGAGCAACACCACCGCACCACTGAGACCCAGCATCCGACCCAACCGACCGGCCGGGGCACGCGGATCCAACGGCACATACACCGCCCCGGCCTTCAACACCGCCAGAACGGAGACCACCAACTCGACCGAACGGCGCTGCACGATCGCCACCCGATCCTCACGCCCCACACCCAACCCCAACAACCGGCGCGCCAACCGATTCGCCCGGCGATCCAACTCCCCGTACGTCACCTCACACCCACCGAAGACCAACGCCACCGCATCGGGAGCCTTCGCCACCTGCTCGGCGAACCGCCCCGGAATCGACACCTCGGGCACCACACGCTCGGGCCCCCGCCCAACCGCCAACACCACCGCACGCTCGGCGACGGGCAGAAGATCCATCGTGGACAACACGGTGTCCGGGTTGGCGCCGAGCCGGTCGGCCAGGGTGCGCAGCTGCTCGGCGACCGACGCGACCTCGACGGCGGACACGAGGTCCTCCCGGTAGTGCAGCCGTACCTCCAGCTCCTCACCGGGCACGCCGACGACGGTGAGCGGGTAGTGCCCCGTCTCCTCGCTGCTCGCCCCCGTCAACCGCAGGCCGGTGCCGGGGAGGTCCATCGTGTCGGGGTCCAGCGGGTAGTTCTCGAACACCACCAGGGTGTCGAACAGTTCGCCGGTGCCCGCCACCTGCTGGATTTCGGTCATTCCCGGGTGGTGGTGGCCGAGCAGTTCGGCTTGGTCCGTCTGGAGCCGGGTGAGCAGGTCGCGGAACGAATGGGCCTCGCCCGCCCGGACCCGCACCGGCACGGTGTTGATCAGCAGGCCGACCATCGACTCCACACCGGGGAGCTCGGGCGGCCGACCGGAGACCGTGGTGCCGAACACCAGGTCGTCCCGACCGGTCCGAGCGGCGAGCACCAATGCCCACAGCCCCTGCAGGACGGTGTTGGTGGTGACCCCGCAGTCGCGGGCGAGGTCGTCGAGGCCGGTCAGCCGCACGGTGAGGTCCGCCGACCGGCGGACCTCCTGCGACACGGAGCGGGCCGAGTCGACGAGCAGGGTCGGCTGGTCCACGCCCGCCAGTGCCCGGCGCCAGGCGTCCCGGGCCTCCGTGCGGTCCTGCCGGGCGAGCCAGGCCAGGTAGTCGCGGTACCGGGGGGCGGGCCTCAACCCGGCCGTGTCCGCACCGGCGGCGTAGCAGTCGAACAGCTCGCGCAGCAGCAGTGGCACCGACCATCCGTCGAGCAGAATGTGGTGATTGGTCAGCACCAGCCGGTACCGGTGGTCCCGGTACACGAACAGGGTGAACCGCACCAGCGGCGGCTCGTGGAGCACGAAACCGGCGCGCCGGTCGGAGGCCAGGACCTGCCGGGTCTCGTCCTCCGCCGCCGCGTCGGCCGTGCCGGACAGGTCGACGAGGCGGAACGGCACCTCGACGTCGCGGGGTACGAACTGGACCGGGCCGCGCAGTCCGCGGTCGGTGAAGCCGGACCGCAGGTTGGGGTATCTGTCCAACACCAGTCGGGCCGACGTGCGCAGTCGGTCCACGTCGAGTGGACCGGAGAGGTCGAGGATCACCTGTGGGGTGTAGGGATCGGCGCCGCGTTCGTGGTAGGCGGCTTGGAAGAAGAAGGACTCCGCGAGTGGGGACAGGGGCAGCACGTCGACCAGGTCCTGGACGGCCTCCGTCAGGGTGTCCACCTCGGCCTGGTCGAGTGTGACCAGGGGGAAGTCGCTCGGCGTGTGCCCATTCGCCGTGCCCGCGGCGTTCCGGAGCACCTCCAGTGCCCGTCGCCACAGCTCGGTCAACTTCACGATGTCCTGTTCGACGAACAGGCCGGCCGGCCAGCTCACCGTGGCGGACAGCTCCGGGCCGTCGACGCCGTCGACGCTGATCGCGTTGATCTCCAGCGTGTGCCGGACCGGGGCGTGTTTCCCGGCACCGCCGCCGAGTTCGGCCTGTTCCGGGGCGAGCGCCCAGTCCTCCGACCCGGTGGGGGCGGACAGCCGGCCCAGGTAGTTGAACGCCAGTTGGGGCGTTGCCAGGCCGGTGAACTCCGGAGCGGTCTCGGGGTTGAGGTGGCGCAGGCGCCCGTAGCCGTGGCCCGCGGGCAGATTCCTGAGCTGCTGCTTGACCCGCCGCACGGCGGCGGCGGCCTGGCCGGTGGCACCGGTGGCGTACACCGCGTCGACGTCGACACCCGACAGGTCGAGCCGCGCCGGGTACAAGGTGGTGAACCAGCCGACCGTGCGGGAGACATCCAGCCCGTCGAGCTGGTCCCGGCCATGGCCCTCCAGGTCGACCAGCAACGTGTCGGAGGTGTCGCCGCGGTGGGTCCGCCACTGCGCGATCGCCAGTGCCAGGCCGGTGAGCAGCATCTCGTGGGTGCGGGCCATGAACGCGGCGGGCACCGTGGTCAGCAGTTCGGTGGTCAGCGGAACGGGCAGGGTGAGGCGTGTCCGGTTGAGCGTCGCCGCGGTGTCGGTCGCGGGGTCGAGCGCCCGGGCGCCGAGCGGGGCCTCCGGCTCGGTGAGCACCGCCAGCCAGTCGTCGAGATCGGACAGCACGTCCGGGGCATGCGCGGACTCGGCGACGGCCTCGGCCCAGCGCCGGTAGGACGTTGGTACCGGATCCAGTCGCGGTGGTCGCCCTTCGGCCACCGCCTGCCAGGCCTCGGCG
Source organism: Streptomyces alkaliphilus (assembly GCF_014141535.1). GTDB lineage: Bacteria > Actinomycetota > Actinomycetes > Streptomycetales > Streptomycetaceae > Streptomyces > Streptomyces alkaliphilus. The sequence goes on from NZ_VKHT01000011.1 coordinate 12,124, forward strand.
AGGTCGGTGCCGATGATGCGCCAGGACACCCCGTCCACCACGAGGTGATGCAGGACGATCAGCAGCCGGCCCGGCCGGTCCGGGCCCGGGTCGAACCACACCGCGCGAACCACTGCCCCGGCCTCCGGTGCGAGTTCGCCGTGTGCTCGGTCGTGTTCGGCTCGCAGCGTCGGGAGCAGTTCGCCGGGCGCGTGGTCGGTGACGTCCACCCGGCGCACGCAGTCGCCGGCGGTCACCGTGCCGCGTTCGGTGATCGCCGGCCGCCACGTGCGGCGGCGGATCAGTCTCATGCGCAGTGCGTCGTGCCGGTCCAGCAGCGCCTGCACAGTGGCGCGCAGGGCGTCCTCGGTCAGTCCGACCGGAGTGGTGAGCAGCATGGACTGCGCGAAGTCGTCCACCGGACCACCGGTCTCGCGCAGCCAGTGCATGATCGGGGTGAGCCGAACCGGCCCCACCGCGTCCGCCGGATGCTCAACATCACCCTCGGTCCCGTCCCGGTCGGCGGGCGTCGCCGCGACTGCCGCCAGGGCGGCGACGGTGCGGTGGCCGAACACGTCCTTCGGGGTGAGTATCAGGCCGGCCGCGCGGGCACGGGTGACCAGTTGGATGGACATGATGCTGTCGCCGCCGAGGTCGAAGAAACTGTCGTGCACCCCCACCTCGGCCACTCCGAGCACCGCGGAGAACAGCTCGCACAGAGTGGCCTCGGCGGTGTCGCGGGGAGCGGTGCGGGTGCCGCACGCGGCGAACTCGGGAGAGGGCAGTGCCTTGCGGTCCACCTTCATGCCGTTGGCGGTCGTGGGCAGTGCGTCGAGCACCATGACCGCGGCGGGCACCATGTACTCGGGCAGGGTCGAGGCCGCGTGCGCGCGCAACGCCTCGCCGTCCGGGCCATCGGGCCCGCCGGTGACGACATAGCCCACCAGGCGCCTGGTGCCCGGCGGATCCTCGTGCACCACGACCACGCACTGCCGCACCGCCGGGTGGGCGCCCAGCACGCTCTCCACCTCGCCGAGCTCCACCCGGAACCCGCGGATCTTGACCTGGTCGTCGGTGCGGCCGAGGAACTCCAGTTCGCCCCCGGTGTTCCAGCGCACCAGGTCGCCGGTGCGGTACATGCGCGCGCCTGCCGGTCCGAAGGGGTTCGCCACGAACCGCTGCGCGGTCTGGCCCGGCCGGCCGAGGTAGCCCCGGGCGAGCCCGTCCCCGGCCAGATACAGCTCGCCGGGGACGCCCGGCGGTACCGGACTCAGGGCGGCGTCGAGCACGAAGACCCGGGTGTTCCACAGCGGACCGCCCATCGGCGGAGCTCCGCTCGGTCGCAGCGGACGACTGAACGTGGCGCCGACCGTGTACTCGGTCGGGCCGTAGCCGTTGAGCATTCGGCGGCCGGAGGCGAACCGGGTGACCAGTTCTGCCGGGCAGACGTCGCCGCCCACGGCGAGCGTGCGCAAATCGGGCAGTTCCCGGTCGGGCAGGGTGGCCAACGCGGCGGGCGGGATCAGCGCGTGCGTCACCCGGTTCGCGGTGAGCACGTCGGCGAGCGTGGACCCGATCAGCGGCCCGTCCGAGGACACCACGAGCGCGGCACCGGACCCGAACGCGAGGCACAGTTCCAGCACCGAGAGGTCGAAGCCGGGCGAGGAGAACTGCAACACCCGGCTGTCCGCGGTCGCCTCGAACCGGTCGACCAGGAACCCGGTGAAGCCGGCGAGCCCTCGATGGGTTACGACGACCCCCTTCGGGACACCCGTGGTTCCGGATGTGTAGATGACGTAGGCGGTGTTCGCCGGGGACAGCGGGCCGAGCCGGTCGGCGTCGGTGATGTCTGCGATGCCGTCGTCCCCGCCTGTCGGGCCCATCGCTTCGGCGCGCACGTCGTCGACGAGCAGAACCGGGCAGGCCGTCTCGGGCAGTGCGGCGGCCGTGTCGAAGGACGCCATCACGAGCAGCGGCCGGGCGTCGTCCAGGATGTGGGCGATCCGGTCGGTCGGGTAGGCGGGGTCGATGGGCACGAACGCGGCGCCCGCCTTGCCGATCGCCAGCTCGGTGACCACGAGGTCCACCGATCGCGGCAGCAGTACGGCGATGAGCCGCTCCGGCCCGGCCCCGCGTGCGATCAGGAGCCCGGCCAAGCGGTTCGCCCGCGCGTTGAGCTCGGCGTAGCTCAGATGTGCCCCGTCGGTGAGGAGCGCGGGGGCGTCCGGGGTCGCGGCGGCGGTCTCCTCGAAGATTCGCGGCAGCGTACGCACCGGGATGTCACGTGCGGTGTCGTTCCACTCGACGAGCAGCCGGTTCCGTTCGGCCGGGTCGAGCACGTCGATCGTGCCGACCGGACGGTCGGGGTCGGCGACGGCTGCGTCGAGGACCCGGACCAGGCGGTCGACGATCCGCGTGGCGGTGTCCGGGTCGAACAGGTCGGTGCTGTACTCGAGGTGACCGGTCAGCCCGGCCGGGGCGCCGTCCGCGTCGCGCCGCTCACGGACTTCGAGCACGAGGTCGAACTTCGTGTAATCCCTTTCGACCGGGAGCGGGCGAACGACCGTGCCGGGCAGCTCCAGCCGCACGTCGTCGTCCTGCAGCACCAGCATCACCTGGAACAGCGGATTGTGCGAGGTCGACCTCTCCGGACGCAGCCGTTCCACGAGCCGCTCGAACGGCAGATCCTGGTGGGCGTAGGCGGCGAGGTCGGTCTCCCGCACCCGGTCGAGCAGTTCGGTGAACGTCGGATCGCCCGACGTGTCGGTGCGCAGCACCACCGTGTTGACGAAGCAGCCCACCAGTTCCTCGAGCGCCTGGTCACCGCGACCGGCCACCACACCACCGATCGGCAGGTCGGTGCCGCCGCCCAGCTTGGTCAGGACCGTGGCCAGCGCGGCCTGTACGACCATGAACAGGGTGGCGCCCCGCTTCCCGGCCAGCTCGACGAGGCCGTGGTGGGTGTCCGCCCCGACCTCGACCGCCGCCCGGGCGCCGCGGTGGGTCGACCGGGCGGGTCGGGGACGGTCGGTGGGCAGCGGAATCTCCTCGGGCAACCCGGCCAGCGCGGCCCGCCAGTACTCGAGCTGCCGGGCGGCGAGGCTTTCCGGGTCCTCCTCGTCGCCGAGGACGGCGTGCTGCCAGTGGCAGTGGTCACCGTAGCTCACGGGCAGTGACGGCCAGTCCGGATGCCGGTCGGACAGCCGCGCCGTATAGGCGAGCGAGAGGTCCCGGGTCAGAGGCCGCAGGGACTGTCCGTCACCGGCGATGTGATGCAACATCAACAGCAGCACGTGCTCGTCGCCGAGCACGAACAGGGTCGCCCGCACCGGCAGATCGGTGGCGAGGTCGAAGGTGTGGCGCCCCGCCTCCCGCAGCGCGGCGGTTGGCTCGTCCTCCTCCAGCGGCACGACGGACAACTCGGGGCGCGCGGAATCCGCCGGGAGCACCACTTGGCGCGGCGTCCCCGTGTCATCGTCCCGGAACAGGGTGCGCAGCGGTTCGTGCCGGGACACCACGTCGTGCAGGGCGAGCCGCAGCGCCTCGTGATTCACGATGCCGGTGATCCGCACCGCCAGTCCCATGTTGTACATGGGGGACGGGCCCTCCAGGCGGTGCAGCACCCACTGCTGGCGTTGCCCCGCCGACAGCGGCGCCGGGGTACCGTCCGTCACCGGGAGGAGCGGCGGGCGCCGGTTCGCCGAGCCGGTACGACGGAGCAACCGCAGAGGGGTCGGTGCTTCGAACACGTCCCGCACGGTGATCTCGGCGTCGAGTACCGAACGGACCCGACCGACGAGGCGACTGGCCAGCAGCGAGTGCCCGCCGAGCGCGAAGAAGTCGTCGTCCACGGTGACCGTGCCGACACCGAGCACCTCGGCGAACAGACCGCACAGCAGTTCCTCGTCGACGGTGCGGGCGGCCCGGCCCGTGCTGCCCGCGCCGTAGTCCGGAGCCGGCAGCGCACGCCGGTCGAGCTTGCCGTTGGCCGTGGTCGGAAGCCGGTCGAGCGTGACGAAGGCCGCAGGAACCATGTGGGCGGGCAACGTCGCGGAGACCAGCTCCCGCAGCGCGTCGTGGTCCGGCGTGGTGCCGGGGGCCGGCACCAGGTAGGCGACCAGTCGGTGGTCACCGGGCCCGGTCGGGTTGTCGTCGCGGGCGACCACCACGACCCGGTCGACATCGGGCGAGAGGGCCAGGGCCGCCTCGATCTCCCCCGGCTCGATACGGAAACCGCGGATCTTGACCTGGTGATCGGCCCGGCCGAGGAATTCCAGCTCACCCTCGACGGTCCGGCGCGCCAGATCGCCGGTGCGGTACATCCGCGTGCCGGGCGGGCCCCACGGGTCGGCCACGAACCGCTCGGCGGTGAGACCGGGCCTGCCGAGGTATCCGTCGGCCAATTGGGGACCCGCGAGGTAGAGCTCTCCCGCCACGCCGGCCGGCACGGGCCGCAGCACGGCGTCCAGCACGAGGACCCGGGTGTTCCACACCGGACGTCCGATCGGGACGCCCGCCCCCGGCTCGTCGGGGTCGCAGCGATGGGCCGTCACGTCGACGGCCGCCTCGGTCGGTCCGTACAGGTTGTGCAGCTCGATCGGGTGGTGCGATCCGGTGCCCGAGGAGGCGAGGAACCGTCGCGCCGTCCGTCCGCTCAGCGCCTCTCCGCTGCAGATCACCCGGCGCAGGGAGGTACGGTCGGCCGGCTCCGCCGCGGCGAGGAATGCCTCCAGCATCGACGGTACGAAGTGCACGGTGCTGATCCGCTCACCGTCGATCAGCCTGCTCAGCGCAACGGGATCGGTGTGTGCGCCGGGTTCGGCGACGACCAGGGTGGCGCCGGCGAGCAGCGGCAGGAAGAACTCCCACACCGATACGTCGAAACCGGCCGGGGTCTTCTGCAGGACCCGGTCGGTGTGGTCGATCGAGTACGCCTCGCACATCCACAGCAGGCGGTTCACGATCGCCCGGTGGGACACGGCGACCCCCTTGGGGCGGCCGGTCGAACCCGAGGTGTAGATCACGTACGCGGTGTCCGCCCCGGACAGCGCGGCGCCTCGCTCGGCGTCGGTGGGGTCGTGGCTCGGCCGGTCGGCGAGGTCGGTCGCGGTGTCGACCGGAAGCCGCGGCGTGCCCGGGGTCGCCGGCAGCGCGGCGGCGAACTCCGCGGTGGTCAGCAGCAGCGCCGGGCGGGCGTCGTCGAGCATGAAAACGACCCGTTCGGCGGGGAGATCCGGATCGATCGGCACGTAGGCCGCCCCGGCCTTGTGCACCGCGTACAGCGCGATGACCAGCTCGAACGACCGCGGGATGGCGACCGCGACCCTGTCACCGCGGTGGATGCCCCTGGCCAACAACAGGTGCGCCAACCGGTTCACGCGCTCGTTGAACCCGGTGTAGTCGAGCGAACCGCCGCCGAACACGACGGCGGGAGCGTGCGGGGTCGCCCGCACCCGGCTCTCGAACAACGCGGGCAGGGTGGTCTCCGGTACGTCGTGCGCGGTGTCGTTCACCCCGTGCAACAGGTGTCGTCGCTCGGTCGGGGTCACGGTGTCGATACCGGCGAGCGGGAGGTCCGGTGCCGCGCCGACGAGCACGTCGACGATCGTGTCCAACCGCGTGCGCAGGGCGGCGAAGGCCCGTTCGTCGAACACCTCCGCGTGGACGTCGTAGACGAGGTCCAGGCCCCCGTCGTCGGGGCGACGGTCCAGCCCGAGCGAAAGATCGTCCGTGGGCACGGTGGACACGTTGCGGCTGAGGCCGGGGTGCCCGGCGAAGTCCAGCACGGCCCTGCCGAGCGCCAGGTTGACCTGGGGTCCGTACAGCCGGCGCGTGCCCCCGAGCAGGCCGAGCTCGTGACGCAGGTCCTCCTGGCGGTAGTGCTGGTGCCGGACCGTGGCCCGTAGGTCGGCCGCCACCACGCGGACCAGTTCGCCGACGGTCGCCGCCGCTCGCAGGTCCAGCCTCAGCGGCAGCACGTTGGAGACCATGCCGGGAACCCTGTCGCAGGTTCCGCCCCGGGCGGCGACGGGCAACCCCAGCACCACCTCCCGGTCACCGCGTTGCCGGTCCAGGTAGAGCGCGAGCGCTGCCACCACCAGCACCGGCCACGCCACCCCCAGTTCGGTCGCGGCGGCGCGTACCCGGTCCACCCGTTCCGGCGACCAGGAGACGACGGCGCGACGCTGTGCACGGGGCACGTGCGGGGTGTCGGTGCCGAGCGTCACCGGTTCCGGGGCATCCGCCAAACGCGTCGTCCAGAACTCCCGGGCCCGCGCGTGACGTGTCGAGGAGCGGTACTCGGCCTCGACGTCCACCGGTGTGCGTACCGGCGGAAAGTCGGCCGAGGGCACCGGACGCCCGTCCACCAGCGCCGTGTAGACCTCGGCGCAGCGCTGCTGCACGAGGAACTCGCCGACTCCGTCCATCAGCAGGTGGTGGTACTGCTGGAACCACACGTACTCGGTGTCGGCCAGTTTCAGCAGTGCGAAGTCGTAGGCCGAGGGTCGGGTGATGTCGAGGGGGAGCTCGAGTCGCTTCCGCTGCCATGCCTCGGCGGCGGCCGACGGGTCCGCGGAGGCGGAGAGGTCGACGAAGGTGAAGGGTGGTTCGACCGGCGGTTCGTCGACGCGCAGAACCGGCTCCCCGGGGTCGCCGACCTCGACCACCCGGCCGCGCAGGACCTGCGTGTCGGCCACGGTGCGGGTGAGCGCCCGCCGGAACCGCTCGACATCCACCGGCCCGGCGATGCCGGTCCGTTCGGCGACCCGGTAGCGGGGGTTCGTCGGGTCCATGAGCTGTGCGAACCACAGGCCCCGCTGCCCGGTGGTCAGTGGTACGTCGAAGGCCGTCGTGGCGTCCGGCATAACGTCTCCAGGGTTGACTGACACCGCCGGTGGTCGTTTCCACGGGCGATTTCGGGCATCGGTCCGGTCATCGGGAATCGGATGGTGGGGTGAGCACCAGGCCCGCGGTCGCGTCGTGGTCGTCGTCGCCCGCGGTGGCGTAGATCGCACCGGTCGCACCGGTGGCGAAGGCGCCGACGGCGGCGACGCACTGCAGCACGCCCAGGGCGCCGGAGCCGGGTCCCCAGGCCGTGGTGAGGTCGTTGCGCGGCACGCCGGGCAACACCTCCTCGGGCACGGTGCGGCCCGGCACCTGCCAGGCCACCGGTGGCGTCGGGTTCACGGCGGACAGCGCGGCGACGCATTCCGCGATGCCCGTGCCGCGTGCGTGACCGCCCACGCGGGCGAGGACGCGGGCGCCGCGCGCGGTCGCCGACGCGGTGTCCTCCACGACGAGCGCGACGGCGCCGTCCAGTGGCGGGGCACCGTTCAGCAGCGTGCGGGTCGGAGCGGTGTCCGGTTCGACCCCGAGTACCACCGCCCGTGTCAGCCGGCCGGTCTCGAGCATCGTGGCGGCCCAGCGCACCGCGTCCAGACCGGAGGTCGTCCCATTGCAGATCATCAGGTTGGGGCCGCGCAGGCCGTACTTGATCGCGACCGAGGACGCGACCACATTGCACGACACCTTGGGCAGATCCATCGGGCTCAGCGCGTCGGTCGTCCCGGCGCGCAACGTGTCGACCACGCGCACCACGGTGTCCAGGTTGCCGGTGTTGGAACTGACCACCACTCCCACGGTGTGCGAGGGCACTGTGAGGTCGCCGTCCGTGAGCAGCCCGGCGTCGGTCAGCGCGGCGTCCGCCGCGCAGTAGGCGAGTTGGGTCGCCCGGTCCTTGTACCGCAGCCCTCTGGGCCGCCCTCCGCGGCCGAGCGTTCGGGTGGGGTCGACCGGCTCCGCGTGCTCTCCGCGCCCCGCGGTCACCGCCTCCGGACGGTCCGCGCCGGGCAGGATCACCCCGGTTCCGGTGACGACGACTCCGGGGTAGGCGTGGCTTCTCATCGGTTCGGTGCCTCCAGTACGGCCACTGTGTTCATGCCTCCGAAGCCCAGAGCATTGACCTGCGCGACAGAGACCGGGTGGCGGGCGGCGGCCCCGGTGACGAAGCGGAAGGAGGCCGCCTCATCGACCGGGTCGGTCAGGCCGACGACGGGCGGAACCATGCCGTGCGCCATGGACAACACCGCGCTGACCAGGCTCATCACGCCGGAAGCACCGCCGGTGTGGCCGGTCATCGACTTGATCGCGGTCATCAGCGGCACCCCGACGTCGGCTCCGAACACCTTCTCCGTCGCGGTGGCCTCCACCTCGTCGTTGAGCAACGTGCCGGTGCCGTGCAGCATGACCAGATCGATGTCCGCGGGTGCGACACCCGCCGAGCGGTGCGCGGCGCGCATCGCCTCGGCGAACCCTTCCGGGTTGGGCGCGGTGTCGTGGTGTGCGTCGCACCCCACCTCCACGGCACGCACCCGGCAGAGCGGTTCGGCGGCGTCCCGGCTGAGCACCACCGCCGCGGCGCCCTCACCCATCATCACGCCGGCGCGGTTGCGGTCGAAGGGCCGCAGCCGGTCGGGGGCGACCGGGTGGACCCGCTCCATGACGCCGGACATGCTCTCGTTGAGCACGTCCACACCGGCGACGACCACCGAGTCCGCCTGGTCGGTGGCCAGCATGTCCGCGGCCAGCGCGAGGGCGTAGACCGAGGCGGCGCAGGCGTTGGCGACGGTGTGGGTGTCGGTGGCACCGAAACGACTCCTCAACGCGGTGCCGAAATGCAGGTCGTCGGCGGACAGGGCGCCGAGGTCGCCCTTGTCGCGCCAGTGCAGCTCGGCCGAACGCAGTTCGCGCAGCCCGCTGCCGATGAGGATCGGCACGTCCCGCAAGTCCGTTCCGAGTCCGGCCCGGATCGCCGCCTGCTCGATCACGTCGGCGACGAAGGCACTCGCCCGGCCCGGCACGTCGTGCCCGTCGGGGTGGTCGTGGATCTGGTAGGCGTACCGCCCGCGGTAGGGCGTCCGGTCGATCCCGTGCAACTCCCGCAACCCACTACGCCCGCCGCACAGGTTGGCGAACATCTCGTCCGGGTTCCCCCCCACCGCCGATATCGCGCCCAGCCCGGATACAACCCAGTTCATGCCACCCCTTGTTCGGTCCTCTTCATCGCCGAGAAAAGCCATCCTCAATCGCCCCGACGAACGGGAACAACGACGTCTGCACCAAGTTGCACCCGTGGTCGCCCCTGCCCGGAATTCTCCGAGCGTCGGACCGGAAAGGCTGATTCACCTCCTTGACGGTCACCGCATTCCGTCTTTCCCGGTCGAGCGAATGGGGCCGGGATGATCGGCGCCCGAAGGCGACACCGGACCCGGGGGTGGAAGCGCCGACGTCCCGGTTCCACGGGCTCGGGTCGACCCTCATCCCCCGAACCCGCCGTGGGAGGCCACGGC
>NZ_VKHT01000110.1 GCF_014141535.1 Streptomyces alkaliphilus
GGGCGGGGGAGGGGCGTGTGGATCAGCCGCCGGCGCAGGTGGTGCCGTTGAGCGTGAAGGAGGACGGTGCCCCGTTCTGCTCCTGGCGGTTGCCGAGGAAGCCGATGGTGGTCGACGCGCCCGGTGCCAGTCGGCTGTTCCAGGAGGCGCCGGTGACGCTCACCTGCGACCCGGACTGGGTGTGCGAGCCGTTCCACAGCTGGGTGATGGTCTGGCCGTGCGGGAAGCTCCAGCGCAGCTCCCAGTTCTCCACGGCGGTGTCAGCGGTGTTGGTGACGGTCACCTCGCCCTGGAAGCCGCCGGGCCACTCGCCGGTGACGGCGTAGGCGACGGTGCAGTCGGCGTCGGGGTCCACGCCACCGGTGCCCCCGTCGTCACCCCCGGTGCCGCCGTTGTCGCCCGGGCCGCCGGTGGTCCCGCCGGTGCCCCCGTCGTTGCCCCGCTCGCCGGTCTCGCCGACGATGATGCCGCGACCGTTGGTGCCGATGTAGACCCGGCCCGCCACCCGGGGGTCGCCGGTGATGGCGCCACCGGTCCAGGCCCACTGGTGGTCGTCGTCGTTGATCCGGGTCCAGGTGGCCCCGACGTCGTCGGACCGGTAGATGCCGCGCACCCCGTCCACCACGGCGCTGCTGTACAGCGCGTGGTAGTCGGTGCCCTCGGCACCGCGACCGAAGCCGATGTTGTCGGCCTTCTCCAACGACTGGATCCGGGTCAGGCTCCGCCCGCCGTCGGTGGAGCGCCACAAACCGTGGGCGCTTGCGTCGTCACCGCCCGCCAACCAGACGTCGCCGGGCGCGCCGGGGGCCGCCTCCAGACGGATGTTGCCCTCGGTCGGCAGGCCGCCGGTCGCTCCGGCGGCGAAGGTCGCCCCGCCGTCGGCGCTGATGTACAGGGTGCCGTCGTGGAAGCCGTAGAACCGCTGCGGGTCGACCCGGTCCGAGGCGATCGTGGCACCCTGCGGGATGCCCTGCGAGCGGGTCCAGGAGCTGCCGAAGGTGGTGGTGAGGTGGACCGGTTCGTTGGCCGGGCTCCACAGGAAGCGGCTGCCGTCGGCCGCCGCCGCGGCGGTGCCGCCGTTGGCCGAGCCGGGCACGGTCCCGGCGAACCAGTTGGCCCCGCCGTCGGTGGAGAAGCCCACCGTGGCCTGGCTGCTGTCCCCGACGTGCTCACCGACCCGGATCACGTTGTTCGGGCTCAGCCCGGCGAAGTCCACGCTGGTGGTGGTGCCGATGAAGGGGGAAGCGTACATCATCGACGGGACCGCGTCGATGTCGGTGTGCCGGAAGCCGCCGATGTCACCGAGGGCGCTCAACAGATGGGCGTCGCCGGTGGGCGGGCTGGCCAGGTCCTTGACCGAGGTCTCCTCGAGCCCCTTGATCACGGGCCGGATGGTGAAGCGGGTGCCCTCGTCCCAGTTGGTCAGCTCGGTGGTGCCGTAGATCGTCGCCCCGGTGCCGTACAGCATCCGGTCCGGGTCGTGCGGGTCGATCTCCATGCCCTCGGTCATCCACCCGAGCTTGGGGGAGTCCTCCTCCGCCGTGGGCTGGTTGCCGAAGGTCAGCCACGGCACCGAGGAGTGGTCCAGGGTGAAACGACGGTCCCGCTCGGGGTAGCCGGCCCAGTCCCAGATGGGCGACCAGTCGTCGCCGCCGTTGGTGCTGCGGAAGATCTGGGTGTCCGGCCACCAGGAGCTGTAACCGGTGACCATCACCGTGCCGGGGTTCTGCCGGTCCACCGTCAGGCCGCTGAAGCCGTACTCCGCGTCACCGGGTCGGTGGGGGGTGATGTCGGTCCATTCGCCCGAGGCGGTGTCCAGTCGCCACACCTCGCCGTCGCCGCCGGCGTAGGGGCCGGGGTTGTCGCTGGTGGCTATGTAGAGGTCACCGGTCTCCTCGTCCAGCACACCCTTGTGGGGCAGGAAGCCGGTGGGTTGACCGGCGACCGCCTGCCAGGTGGCGCCCGCGTCGGTGGAGCGGTAGACGCTCTCCTCCTCGTCGGCGACGCCCACGTAGACGGTCCCGGTCGGGCTGCCGGGGGAGCCGGTGTCGGGATCGAAGGTGACCCACACGACCCCGATCTCGTCGTTCTCGTATCCCCACGGGTCGTCGGGGTTGAGGACGTAGTCACCCGGGTTGGGGAAGGAGGTGACCTCGGTCCAGGTGGCCCCGGAGTCGGTGCTGCGCCACAGTCCCTCGCCGCTGGGGGCGCCCAGGTAGAGGATCCGGTTGTCGTTGGGGTCGATCGCCAGCCGCTCGCCCATGCCGCGCCCCGGCATGTTGCCACCGAGCTTGAAGGGCAGCGGGACGGTGTCCCAGCTCTCCCCGCGGTCGGTGGAGCGCATGATGGCGCCGTTGTTGGGGTCCCAGTCGTTGGTGTAGGTGCCCACCGCGACGTAGACCCGATCGGGATCCACGGGGTCCGTCGCCAGGGAGGCGACACCGGTGTACCCCCAGTCCTCCCAACCGACGGAGTCCAGCAGCGGGATCCACTCCTGGCCCGCCTCGTTCCAACGGTAGGCGCCGCCGATGTCGGTGCGGGCGTAGAGCAGGTTCGGCTCGGTGCGGTTGAAGATCACCGAGGGGACGAAGCCGCCGCCGTCGATGCGCACGTTTCGCCAGTCGTAGTCCTCGGCCGAGGCGGCGGCGGTCGTGCCGGCCGCCGGCTCCTGTTGGGCCGAGGCGGTGCCGAGCAATCCGGCGGCGAGGGCGGTACCGGCGATTACCGCCGTCGCCGTTCTCCATCCGCGCACGCGGGCACTCCTCTCCATGGGGTCTCCAAGGGTCCGCCGTCCGGGGACGGCAAAGGGGGGTGGACGGGGAGGGGAAACAGAAGTGGGAGCGCTCCCGGGTGGTGCGTGTCGGTGATGTTAACTGTCGAACGTTGTTCGCATAAGGGTGTGTCAGATGCGCTTCCGGGGGTTCGTGCGGGATGTTTTCCGGGGTTGTGCGGTGAAGAGCGTGATTCGCCCGGATGGTTCACCACAGGGCTTTCGGTGGTGAATCACCCCGTTTGTCGGAGGGCTTCGACGTATCGTCGGTGCGGGACGGGATCGCCCCGGCGGCCTCCCGTCCGCCACCGGTTCCGCGCCGGTGCCCCGTCGCCGACCGTCCGCATCCGGGAGTAACGCTCATGCCACCGATCAACCGCCGCACCCTGGGGGTCGCCGCGGCCGGCACCCTGGTCGGTACCCTCGCCCTGCACGGAGCCTCCGCCGCCTCGCGTTCCGGGGAGGGAGCGGCCCGGGCCGCGGATGACGCCCCTCGCGCCGGCGGGCGGACCGCCGCCCCCGGTGAACTGCGCGGAATGTGGATCGCGACCGTGGACCGCATCGACTGGCCGGCGGCCGACTCGGATGCCGACCGGGCCCGGGCCGACCTGCTGGCCCTCCTCGACGAAGCGGTCCGGCTGCGGCTGAACACGATCTTCCTGCAGGTGCGCCCCTCGGCGGACGCCCTGTGGCCCTCCCCCTTCGAGCCCTGGTCGCAGTGGCTGACCGGCACCCAGGGGCGGGATCCCGGCTGGAACCCCCTGGAATTCGCCGTGGGTGAGGCGCACGACCGGGGTCTGGCCCTCCACGCCTGGTGCAACCCCTACCGGGTCGCCCTGCACGATGACCCCTCCCGGCTGGCGAGCGACCACCCGGTGCGCCGCAACCCCGACTGGGCGATCGCCCACGGAGGACGGCTCTACTACGACCCGGGTCTGCCCGAGGTGCGGCGCTTCGCCGCCGACGCCATGCTGCACGCGGTGGAGACCCACGACGTGGACGGCCTGCACTGGGACGACTACTTCTACCCCTATCCCGTTCCCGGTGAGGAGTTCGCCGACGACGTGAGCTTCGCCCGGCACGGCGGAGGGTCGTCCCGCGCCGACTGGCGGCGGAACAACATCGACCTGCTCGTTCGCGAGACCGCCGAGCGCATCCGTGCCTCCCGCCCCGACGCGCTGTTCGGGGTCAGCCCCTTCGGAGTGTGGCGCAACCGCTCCACCGACCCGGAGGGTTCGGCGACCTCCGCCCTGCAGACCTACGACGACCTGTACGCCGACACCCGGCGCTGGGTGCGCGAGGGCTGGTTGGACTATGTCCTGCCCCAGCTCTACTGGCACATCGGACACGCGCCGGCCGACTACGCCGAACTGGTCCGCTGGTGGGCGCGGACGGTGGAGGGCACCGGGGTCGCGCTGTGGATCGGCGAGGCCGTCTACAAGGTGGGGGACCCGCAGCAGCCGGAGCCCTGGAGGGATCCGGCCGAACTCTCCCGACACCTCGATTTCTGCCGGGATCACCCGGCGGTGGGCGGCCACGCCTACTTCTCGGCCTCCCGGGTGGTCGCGGACCCGCTCGGGGCCATGGAGTTGTTGGCGACCGAACACCACCGCGAGCCCGTCGACCCGCCGCGCGCCGATCCGTCCGCCCGGCGCTGAGGGATTTCACGATCGGGGCCCGGGGGGCGAACGCCGGGGACCGGGAGTCGGGCTCCCGGTCCCCGGCGTTCGCGCGGGGTCAGCGACGGGCGTTGTCGCGGTGTTCCACCACCGAATCCGGACCGGGGGAGATCACCGTTTCGTGGCCGTCCTCGCTCCGTACCCGGTAGGGCGGTCCGCCGTCGTGTCCCAGTACCTCGACGATCTCGCTCACCCGGTCGGGCCGGCCCACGACACGGCCGTGGGTGACCACCCGGTCGCCGGTGCGTGCCTGCATGGGGGCACCTCCTTGTCGTCCCCGTGATCATTCGTTCGGTCCCGCCGACGGCTCCCGTCCCCTCCGCCGTCGGGTCCGGTGGCCGAGCGGGTGCGCCTCACTCCGTTCCGACCGCTCGAATCCACCGATGGATTCATTTTATTCGGTTTCATCGAATTCCTCCCGGTTGTGGTCCCCCGGAGGGGATGGAGGGTCGGGTCGTGGCGATGCGAATCGCGCTCGGCGCGTCGGCGGCGGGAATCCGCCGGAAAACCCGATGCGTCGATTCCGGGGAGCCCGGCAGGCCACCGCAGGTGCGTGACGGCTGCGAGATCTCGACGGATCCGGTGCGGCCGGACACGGAGCGAATTCACCGATGGCTTTCCCCCGCACCCGGCGGGTGTTGGGGCGAAGCCGGAAAAAGCGGGGAGTGGCCATCGTGGGTTCTCTCAACTCGGCCTTTTGCCGGATGACTTCGGGTGACCGGATGGGGTGGGCCCGGGTGGTCACCGACCGGGTGGTCACCGACCGGGCGGACTTCGCCCGGCCGTACGACGTGCACCTCGACCCGACCGGGCGCGGACACGGGCCCGGGGCGGAATTCCTCGGCGCGGTCCGCGATCAACCCGACGGACGGGGCCCGAAAAGGATCATGCTCGCCATCCGTGACGCCCATGGCCCGTACGCACGGTTGGTTTTTCGCGACCTCGATCACCCGGATCGGTCGATGATCTTCGGGTCGGGGTGATCGGGGAACAACCTCCTGTGAAAATTCCCGATGAATTGTTCGGCGACCATGGCGCACCCATTCACCTGCTCGTACGATCACCGCATGTTGGTCACCCTGATCGCCGCGGCCCGGGGAACGGGCCTTCTGGACACGCGATTCGGTGACGACCGCCCGCTGGACGCGGTGGGGTGGCACGCGGTCGAGCGCGCCCTGCCCGCTCTCGCCCCGCTGGCCGCCGCCGAACTGCGCTACTGCTCGCCGAGCCCCTGCGCGCGTCAGACGGGGGACGTCCTCGGTCTCGCGCCGCTGGCCCAACCGGCCCTGCGGGACTGTGACATGGGTCGGTGGCACGGCATGACCCTCCAGGAGGTCACGCTGCGGGAGCCGGCCGCGGTCAACGCCTGGCTGACCGACCCGCGCACCGCGCCGCACGGGGGTGAGCCGCTGGTCTCCTTCGTCGGCCGGGTCGGGGGGTGGCTGGACACGCGCCCCGAGGTCGCCGACGGCCGGGTGGTGGCCGTCACCGAGCCCTCGGTCATCCGGGCCGCCATGCTCTACGCGCTCAAGGCCCCGCCCCACGCCTACTGGCGCACCGAGGTCCACCCCCTGTCGGTGATCAGCTTCAGCGGTGGTGGGGGTCACTGGAACCTGCGCCTGGGATGAGGCCGGTACCCGGCGGGGCCCCGTCGATGGGGGCCCGCCCACGGGATATCTTGATGTCGAGCAATGTTGCAGACGTGGAGCGGAGCACCCGGTGACTGACTCGACCATCATCTACACGCACACCGACGAGGCCCCTGCCCTGGCGACGTATTCCTTCCTGCCGGTGATCGAGGCGTACGCCTCCACCGCCGGGGTCGCCGTGGAGACCCGGGACATCTCCCTGTCGGGGCGCATCATCGCGGCCTTCCCCGAGTACCTGGAGGAGAGTCGACGCATCGACGACGCCCTCGCCGAGCTGGGCGAACTGGCGAAGACCCCCGGTGCCAACATCATCAAGCTGCCGAACATCTCCGCCTCGATTCCGCAGCTGAAGGCCGCCATCGCCGAACTCCGGGAGCAGGGCTACACCCTTCCGGACTACCCGGACGAGCCCTCGACCGACGAGGAGCGCGAGATCCGCGCCCGTTACGACAAGGTCAAGGGCAGCGCCGTCAACCCGGTGCTGCGCGAGGGCAACTCCGACCGTCGTGCCCCCGCCTCGGTGAAGAACTACGCGAAGACCCACCCCCACCGCATGGGCGCCTGGTCCGCCGACTCGAGGACCAACGTCGCGCACATGACCGCCGACGACTTCCGTTCCACCGAGAAGTCCGCGGTGGTCCCCGCCGCCGGCTCCCTGCGGATCGAACTCGCCGGTGACGACGGCACCACCACCGTCCTGCGCGAGTCGGTACCGGTGGAGGAGGGCGAGGTCGTCGACGCCGCCGTCATGCGCGTCGCGGCCCTGCGCGAGTTCCTGGCCTCCCAGGTCGCCCGGGCCAAGGCCGAGGGCGTGCTGTTCTCGGTGCACCTGAAGGCCACCATGATGAAGGTCTCCGACCCGATCATCTTCGGCCACGTGGTCCGGGCCTTCTTCCCCCGCACCTTCGCCGAGCACGGCGAGGCGCTGGCCGCCGCCGGCCTCACCCCCAACGACGGGCTGGGCGGCATCCTCAAGGGGCTGGAGGGCCTGCCCGACGGCGAGGCGATCAAGGCGTCCTTCGAGGCGGAGCTGGCCGCGGGCCCGGAGCTCGCGATGGTCGACTCCGACCGCGGCATCACCAACCTGCACGTCCCCAGCGACGTCATCGTGGACGCCTCCATGCCGGCCATGATCCGCACCTCCGGCCACATGTGGGGCCCCGACGGGCAGGAGGCCGACACCCTCGCCGTCATCCCCGACAGCAGCTACGCCGGCATCTACCAGGTCGTCATCGACGACTGCCGCGCCAACGGCGCCTTCGACCCGGCCACCATGGGCTCGGTGCCCAACGTGGGTCTGATGGCCCGCAAGGCCGAGGAGTACGGCAGCCACGACAAGACCTTCGAGATCCCCACCACCGGTACCGTGCGGGTCCTGGACGGCGAGGGCGCCGTGCTGATGGAGCACGCCGTGGGGGCCGGGGACATCTGGCGCATGTGCCAGACCAAGGACATCGCCGTCCGTGACTGGGTCAAGCTCGCCGTCACCCGCGCCCGCGCCACCGGCGCCCCGGCCGTCTTCTGGCTGGACGAGGGTCGCGCGCACGACGCCAACCTGATCGAGAAGGTCCGCGCGTACCTGCCCGAGCACGACACCGAGGGCCTGACCCTGGAGATCATGGCCCCGGTCGACGCCACCGCCTTCTCCCTGGAGCGCATCCGCCGGGGCGAGAACACCATCTCGGTCACCGGCAACGTGCTGCGCGACTACCTCACCGACCTGTTCCCCATCCTGGAGCTGGGCACCAGCGCCAAGATGCTCTCGGTGGTCCCGCTGATCAACGGTGGCGGCCTCTTCGAGACCGGCGCCGGCGGCTCCGCCCCCAAGCACGTCCAGCAGTTGGTCAAGGAGAACTACCTGCGCTGGGACAGCCTCGGTGAGTTCCTCGCCCTGGCCGTGAGCTTCGAGCACCTGGCCAACACCACCGGCAACGCCGGCGCCAAGGTGCTGGCCGAGACCCTGGACCGCGCCACCGGCACCTTCCTCAACGAGGACAGGTCCCCCAGCCGCCGCCTGGGCGGCATCGACAACCGCGGCAGCCACTTCTACCTCGCCCTGTACTGGGCGCAGGAGTTGGCGGGGCAGACCGACGACGCGCGCCTTGCCGAGGCGTTCGCCCCGGTCGCGGAGACCCTGGCCGCGCAGGAGGCCACCATCGTCGAGGAGCTGGCCTCGGTGCAGGGCTCCCCGGCGGAGATCGGCGGCTACTACCGTCCCGACCCGGCACTGGCCGCGGCCGTGATGCGTCCGTCGAAGACCTTCAACCAGGCCCTGGCGATGTTGGGTTGACACCGCCCCCGGGCAACCGGGTGAGGGGCGCCGGGGACGGCGGGCAACCGCCTCCCCGGCGCCCCTCACCCGTGCCCGCCCCCTCTTCCCGCCGGTGTCACGACTCCCGGGCCCCGGCCGGTGGACGGGGAGGGAGCCATCG
>NZ_VKHT01001100.1 GCF_014141535.1 Streptomyces alkaliphilus
GGGCCCGGACGATCCCGTTCGAGCGGCCGGGTGAACCCCGGCCGCTCGCCGGGGAGTCGGGGCTCCCGGGCGGAGGCCCGGGAGGGGTGTTCATCGGAGACGGCCGACGTGCTCCGCCCCCGGGGATGGACGCCCACACCTTTGACGACAATGATGTTCATTGTCGTCAATCTTTTCGGAGTCGTTCATGAGTGATCCGTACGTGGGGTCGGCCGAGTACCTCGACCTCCTCATCGCGGGCTTCTGGGAGGCCGCCGGCCCCGAAGTGGCCTCGGTGCTGGCGGAGTTGCCCCCGGGTCCCGGTCCCGTCGTCGATCTGGGCGCGGGCAGCGGTCGCGGGGTGCGGGTGCTGGGGGAGGCGGTGCCGGGGGCCCCGGTGTTGGCCGTCGAGCCCTCGGCGGTGATGCGTGCGGCCCTCATGCCGCGAATCCTCGATGATCCGGGCTTGCGCGACCGGGTCACAGTCCTTCCCGGTGGGGCCCTCGACGAGGCGCTGCCGGAAGGGGTTCGCGCCGTCCTGGCCCTCAACATGCTCGGTCACCTCGCGGGCCCCGAGCGCCGGGAGTTGCTGGAGCGGGTGCTGCGGTCCCTGGTGCCGGGCGGGGTGCTCGTCACCAATCTCGCGCCTCCTTTCGCGCCGGTGGCCGTGCCCAGAGTGCTCATGGCCCGTACGGAGGTGGGGGAGCTCGTCTACGAGGGGTACGCGAGCGCGGAGCCGTCCGGGGTGGACGGCCTTCTCTGGCGGATGGAGTACCGCACCCTGCGGGGGGACGCGGAGATCTCCGCGGCGACGGTCGAGTACCCCTGGTGCGTCTGCTCGGAGGAGGAGTTGGCCGCCGAGGCGACCGGGCTCGGATTCGGGGTCCGACGAGTGGGGGACCCCGCGCTGGGGCTGCACGTCCTCGGCCGGCCTTCCGCGGGGGCGGGTCCGTTGGCGTGATCCCGTTGGTGTGACGGTCGCGATGCCCCGCTCCGGGCCTTCCGCCCGGAGCGGGGCTTCCCGTTCGTGCGGGTCGGGGGGTGGGTCTGCGGTGGTGTCTCCTCGGCCCCGCTTCCGCGGCGACCGGGGTCGCCGGCTGAAAATCATTGACATGATAATCGTTTCCATCTAGGTTTCCGGTGACCACCTCCCCGGCCCCACCAGGCATTCCGGGGATGTCCCATCTCCGATGGAGCCATGGATGAGCCACCCCACGGGGGCAGAAAAAGCCCTTGTCCACACCGTCGAGTGCGTTGCCGAGGTGCTCGGCACGGAACCGGACCGGATCGACCCCGGGGCCCCACTCGTGACGTTGGGGCTGGAGTCCTTCACGGCCGTGCGCCTGCGCCGTCGCATCCGTGAGCGCACCGGACGGGACCTCCCCCTGACCGCGCTGCTCGGCGAGGGGGCCACCGCCGAACGCGTCGCCGAACACCTCACGGACCACGGGGCCCCCGGCGGGGAAGCCGCCGGGACCCCCGGGGACCCGACCCGGTCCACCGGGGTACGAGAAGCCCGTGGAGGGCCCGCCGGTGGAACGTCGGCGGGGCACGCGCCGGTGGGGGAGGGGACCGAGGG
>NZ_VKHT01001101.1 GCF_014141535.1 Streptomyces alkaliphilus
CTGCTCGCGGACGCCGACCCGGCGGCCCACCCGCCGCCCCCCGTCCCGGTGGTCCTGCTGCACGGCACGGAGGACGGCCAGGTGCCGTTCGACCGGTCCGAGCGGTGGTGCGCGCGGCGTCCCGCCGACCGGCTGGTCCCCCTGCCGGGTACCGGCCACTACGCGCCGATCACCCCCGGCACCCCGGCCTTCGCCCGGCTGCTCGCGACCGTTCGCGGGCTGCCGGGCGCCGTACCGGGGGAGTGACCGGCGCCCGGCGGGGGATCAGCCGGCCGCCGGGCCCGTCACAGGGCCCGGTCGCCGGGGTCGGCGGGTCGTGCCCGGAGGTCCCCGCGGCCGAGGTCGAGCACCCGGACCGGGCGCCCCCGCCAGACCTCCGGCCGCACGGTGGCGACCACCGCCCCGTCGGGGCGTTCGGGCACCGGCAGGGCGGCCCATTCGGTGTGGGCGTCCGCCCAGTCCCGGCCCCGGGCCACCGCCGGGACGGCGACCGGGTCGAGGGGGAGCACGACCAGCCCGGGCAGGGCGGTGAGCCGGTCGGCGGTCCCCGGTCGGGCCCGGTCGGCCTCCACCAGCGCGCAGGCCGCGGCCCCCAGGAACCAGCCGGGTTCGGCGTGCGCGCGGTGGATCAGGCGGGAGATCAGGGTGTCGCCCCGGTCGGCGGCGACCATCGCCGTGTGGTCGAGCACGACGTGCGGTGGTTCGGGGTGCCTTCGGCCCCCGGCGCCGTACCCGGGGGCGGGACGGGGGATGCCCGGGTGCGCGGTCTCCGCCGCCCCGGGCCGGTCGCCCGGCCCGGGGCCGCCGTCCTCCGCGCGGCGGGGCGGGAACGGTCCCCTCACACCAGGTCCACGCGGTGCAGGCGGCGGTCGATCTCCCGGTCCAGGTCGGCTCGTTCGGCCGGGTCGGGGCCGTAGCCGTTCCAACGGCGCAGCAGCGCCTCGGCTCGTTCGGCGCGCGCGACCCGCTCGGCGGGGGTCAGAGAGGTCTCGGCGAGGCGGGCCAACCAGCCGCGCAACGACAGGCCCTCGGCGGCGGCGATCTCGGCGAGGCGGTCGCGGGCCTCGACGGGGATGCGGATGTTGGCGTCGGACACGGGTGCTCCTTCCGCGTGGCGGTGGCGGGCCCCGACACCCGGACACCCGGCTACGCGGGCACCCGGATACGCGGGGGCCGGGGCACCGGGTACGGGGACGCCGCACGGACGACAACGGGAGTGACACGGCGGCGAGAAGAGGCCATGCGTCACTATTTGTCCGTTGTGTCGGGATGTTACGGGTACGCACCCGTACCCGACGGCACGCCGCGCGGCGTGTCCGGGTCCGCCGGACCCCGCCGCGTGCGACCCGCCCCCGGTCTCACAGCCGCCGGTACATCACGTGCAGACCCACCGGGCCGTGGTCGGCGTGGTCGAAGGCGTCCGGGACCGTCCCGACGATCTCGAAGCCGAGCGACTTCCACAGCCGCACCGCCGCCTCGTTGGTCTCCACCACGGCGTTGAACCGGATCCCCCGGAACCCGGCCTCCCGGCACCACTCGATGACGTGTTCCCCC
>NZ_VKHT01001102.1 GCF_014141535.1 Streptomyces alkaliphilus
CTCCACGCCCGGTCCGCCCTCCACGCCCGGCCCCGCCGCACGGCGGGGCACCGGCGTCCCGCGTCACCCGGGCCGGTGCCGGTCTTCACCGGGAACGGTTACGGGGAATCGCGTTTCTTCACCTCACGCGGCGGGCCGGAATTCACCCGGGTCGGAAAGAGCCCCCGACGGGCACGGGAAAATGTGGAGAAGGAGTGAAATCGCGGGTTGCCATCCCGGGCCCCCTTTCGTCGGAAGGCGTCCACCGCCCCTCTTGAACGTGGCCGCAGGGTGAACTGTCGGCGGCCGATTGGTCGATTCCCGCTCCCACCTGGCCGGTTGGGTTTTCGGATGCCTGCTGTTCATTTCCCCGTGCCGGGACGTTGTCTTTTTCCTTCGGCGGCGTGCCTAGCGTCCCCAACGTGCCCGAGACACCGAACGAACCGCCGCGCACGATCGTGCTGGCGGACTCCGACTCCCGGTGGAAATGGGGCGCGCTCACCGCACGGCGACTGATCCCGGAATCGGAGCCGCAGGGCTTCCTGCTGCGGGGTCGCGCCACTCCCTCCACCCGCCAACTCGCCGACACCGGCGCCGCCCCGGGCGACGCCCCGGTGGAGACCACCCTGGTGGACTTCGTCCACCGGTTCGGCCGCCCCGGCGCCGCCGCCGACGCCGGCACGGTCATCGTGCTCGCCTGCGTCGGTCACACCATCCAGGCCGCCCTGCACGGCCTGGCCCGGGCGGCCCGCCCCGGCGCTCCGCGCCCGGTCGTGGTGACCGGCTACGTCGGCGTGGTCTACGAGAAGCTCGCGCAGGGCCTGATGACCCGCCACGGCGCGGACCTCGTGCTGGCCAACAGCCCCCGGGACACCGAACTGTTCCGCGAGGTCTACCGGGGCGCCGGCGCCGACGACGGGGCCGTGGTCGGCTGCCCGCTGCCGTTCCTCGGCGGCACCCCGTACGACGCGGGCGCCGTCGAACGCGGCGAACGGCCCCACCGCGTGGTGTTCGCCGTCCAGCCCTCCGTGCCCGAGACCCGGGCCGAGCGGCTGTACCTGCTGCGCCGCGCCGCCGAGCACGCCCGTCGCCGCCCGGAGCGGGAGGTGCTGATCAAGCTGCGCAGCCGCCCCGGCGAGCACACCACGCACATCGAGGGGCTGCCCTACCAGCGGCTGCTCAACCGGCTGGACGACCACCCGCCCAACCTCCACCTGCGCTACGGCCCCATGGCCGAGGTGCTCGACGGCACCGATCTGCTGGTCACCGTCAGCTCCACCGCCGCGCTGGAGGCGCTGTCCCGGTCGATCCCCACCGCCGTCCTGACCGACCTCGGCATCCGCGAACCCCTGGGCAACCACTGGTTCCTGGGCTCCGGCTGCCTCACCTCCTGGGACCGGATCGACGCCGACGACCCACCCGCCCCCGACCCGGGGTGGCTGGTCTCGCGAGGTGTTCGCCCCGCCGACCCCGACGACCCGACGGAGGGCTGGGGCGAGGCCCGGGCCCGCCTGACGGACCTGCTCGACCGCGCCCACGCCGGCGATCTCGCCCCGTGCGCGCCGTACTACAC
>NZ_VKHT01001103.1 GCF_014141535.1 Streptomyces alkaliphilus
AGGAAGGACCGGGCGGGGGCCGGGGTCACAGGACGCGGCGCACGGCGAGCACGTCCCAGTCGGCGAGGGGAGTGATGCGCACGGGTCTACCGGTGCGCGGGGCCTCGATGACGAGTCCTTCGCCCAGGTACATGCCGACGTGCTCGGGGCGGGCGGCGGTACCGCGGTTGAAGATCAGGTCGCCGGGTTCCATCGCGCTCGGCGAGACCGCCCGCCCCTCGTTGACCTGCGTGTAGGTGGTGCGGGTCAGTTCGACACCGGCCTTGGCGTACGACTGCTGCACCAAACTGGAGCAGTCGCAGCGCCCCATCGGGTCCGGGCCGTGCGGAGCGGTGCACGAGCCGCCCCACTGGTACATCGTTCCGAGCTGGTGCATCGCCCAGGTGATCGCCGTGCGGGCCCGCGGATCGGCGGTCGCCGGGATCCGGTAACCCTCGGGCACCGCGCCCTCGGGGATGACCCCGAAGCCGGAGTCGTCGACCGGATCGCAACCGGGGAGCGCACCCCCGCCCCCGACGTCCTCCTCGGAGGAGTCCGGGGCCGTGGCAGGGAAGCCGGCGGCGATCACCTGCTGCAGCGCGGTCGCCAGCGGTTCCCACTGGGCGTACTCGTCCGGGTAAGCCGACCTCTGCACCGCCTGGGCCGCCCGGGTCACGCTCATGTGCTCCCAGCCGGGAACATCGAGCAGGGCCCGGTAGAAACGCTCACTCGCGTGGACCGGATCCCGGATCTGCTCGGGAGTCCCCCAGCCCTGCGAGGGACGTTGCTGGAACAGGCCCAGGGAGTCGCGGTCCCCGTGATCCAGGTTCCGCAACCGGCTCTCCTGCACGGCCGTGGCCAACGCGACGATCTGCCCGCGCCGGGGCACCTGCAGACCGATCCCGGTGGCGACGATGGTCCGGGCGTGCGGGATCTGCTCTCCGGGCAACTCCAACCCCTCGATCTCGACCTCGGAGGCATCCGCCCCGTCGAGGATCGCCGCGACCCGCTCGGCGATCCCGTCGGTGTCCGGGTCGGACAGGCAGCGGCCGGCGGAGCCGCCGACGGCTTCACCGGCGAGGGCCGTCACCATGGCCGCACCCCCCAGGAGGAAGGGGGAGAGGAGCACCACGCCGACACCGGCGGCGATTCCCCTCAACCGATCCCGCCCCCTCGCGTGGCACGGCACGCGGGCGGCAGGGCGCAACGAGAGGTCACCGAAGTCTCCTTCACGAGCGGATTCCGGCATGCCGCGTACGCCTGCGACAGGTGGAAGGGGCGCGGCGCCGGGAGGGGCGATCACGAGGTACCGACCCGTGGGCGAGTTGCCGCTCGACCCATGGGCGGAGAGAAACCGCCGCAACGGGACATCACCGGTGACGGTGTTCCCCGGGCGGTTCCACAACGGTAGGTCCGGATCGGCCGCCGACCAAAAATTCGGCGCGGGGGATCGGAATCCGTCCCCCTTCCCGGAGTGTTTTGGTCGGCGGCCGAATCGCCCCTACCGTTGTGGAACTCCCTCGCCCGCCGGTCCCCGGATTCCCGGACGTGTGCGCCCGATGCCC
>NZ_VKHT01001104.1 GCF_014141535.1 Streptomyces alkaliphilus
GGCGGGTGGAGGGCGTCGGCGAGGGGCTCGATCGCCTCCAGGAGGCGGGCGGAGACCTGGCGGGTCGCGTTCGCGTCCCGCCGCTTCCCCGGCAGGGACCGGGCGTCGCGACCGGGGAGCTCGGCGAGAATGCGCAGCTCCCGCGTCAACGCCCCCATCAGGCTCCTGATCTCGGCGAGCGCGGAGTCGAGTTCCTCAGCGGTGTGGCGCGCGATGGCGTCCACCAGCCGGGCCTCGGCGACGTCCTCGGCTCCGGCGGCTCTCGCCCGCACGGCGTGCAGCGCCTGATATCCGATCCATGCCCTGAGGGAGGACAGCAGCGCGTTGGTGTCGAAGACGATGGCCTCGGCGTTCGTCTCCAGGTACTCCCGGCGGGCCCGCCCCTCGCCGCCGGGGATCCGCCGGATGTGATGGCTTACGTTCAGTCGGTACAACTCCAGCTGCTTGCGCAGCGCCGCCTCACTCCCCGCCACGGTGTCCCACAGGGAGGTGGGGAGCGACTCGACCTCCCGCACCCGGTCGATCACGTGGTTCACGGTGTCGGCGAGTGCCGTCAGTTCGGCCCACTGTTCGTGGCGGATGGCGGTGAGGACCTGGTTCGTCAGCGCGATGTTGGTGCCGACCAGGCGCGTGACCTCGCTCAGCTGCATCTGCAGCGCGATCATGGCCAACGCCGGTCCGATGGCCGCCGCGGCCTGCGCCGCGCTCGCCGCGGTCACGGGGACGAGGCGGGCCTGGCCGACGATCCGACCCGCGGGGGAGAACACCGCCCCGAGGTGGGCGCCGTCCTTGACCGCGAGGGTTCCGCCGGCCCTCAGCAGGGCCTGCGTGGTGTCGCCCAGTCGGTAGAGTCCCTGCGCGCCGGCGAGGGCGTGCGCCGTGTTGCCGGCCACGGTCGCCGTGTTCCCGACCGAGGCCAGGGCCGTGGAGATCCGCTCTCGGTCGGCGACCGGCACGATACCGAAGTCGATCACCCCGGGCCGGAGTTCCGCCGGGGCCTGGCCGAAGACGACGGCGACCCCCGGGAGAACCTCCGTCAGGACCGCCGAGGTCGTCGTCGCGTCGTCGCCCGAGGCTGGTGTCGGATCGGCGGCCACGGGTAAGCCGGTGGAATCGTTCCGGCCGCTCTCCCCGGGTTCGGGATTCTCCATCGGGTCCGACGGTTCCTGCATGTGATCTCCTCCCCCACGGGCCGCGCAACGGCCGGGCATCCTCCGCGCTGACCGGCGAAGTCTACGGCTCGGGGCCCTGTGGTTCGGGCCGAATCCACCGAGCCGATTCCGGACCGACCTCGATGCGTCGGTGCTTCCCTCCCCCGGGGATCGTCGCGGCGGTTCGCCCTTCACGCCTTCGTGGGTCCACGGGAGGAGTCCTCGGGGCGTCGGGGTCGAGCGGGCCCGGATTCGTCCCGCTTCCCGGCCCTCGGGGTGGGGCCTGCTCCCGTGTGGAAGAGGGTGGTACCACTCCGGGGAGTGCCCCGGGGTCAGGGGGCCGAGCGCGACGGTTCTTTCCCGCCCCGCGACGCGTGGGGCCGGGG
>NZ_VKHT01001105.1 GCF_014141535.1 Streptomyces alkaliphilus
GGTGTGGCCGGCTCCGGAACGGGGAACATCTTCGGACAAGGGGGGCGCACGGCACCGTCTCCCGGGCGCGCACGACACGCCGTACGCGGTATTCGTGCCCCCGTTCGGCGGGTGGAGGGACTTCGGGGATACGTCCTCTCCCGGGTGGCTTGGGGGATTTCCTCCCGGGCGGAAAGTATCGCCCCGCTCACCACCGGTACGCGGTAAGTAAAAAGATTCCTCGGGGATTTGAAACGGATCCATTACGGTCGCTAGGGTCTGCTCGAACCTTCGCGCGGCCGTTCATCCAGCCCGGGTGACCGCGGGGGTACCGCCTGATCCGTGGCAGCAGTGACGCGGAGCCGGGTTCACCCGGTTGGCGGCTGAGGAAGAAGGAGATCGCCCGCGTGGCGTCCCACCGTCGTCCCAAGCAGCCGAGCCGTGCCCGTGTGACCATATTCGGTGCCACCGCGGCAGCCACCGTCGCGCTCACCTCGCAGAGCGCCTCCGCCGACCCGAATCCGACCAAAGACGAGGTCAAGGAGCGCGTCGACGAGCTCTACGAGCAGGTCACCGAGATCACCGAGGAGTACAACGGCGCCAAGGAGCGCGAGGGCGAGATCAAGGACCGCGCCGAAGAGCTCCAGGAGGCCGTGGCGCGTGGTCAGGAGGAGCTGAACGAGCTGCGCAACAGCCTCGGTTCGGTCGCCACCGCCCAGTACCGCAACGGCGGGCTGGCCCCCTCGATGCAGCTGTTCCTCTCCGCCGACCCCGACGGGTACCTCGAGCAGGCGTCCACCCTCGGTCAGGTCACGGCCAAGCAGGCCGAGGCGCTGCGCACCATCGAGACCAAGCAGCGCACCCTCGCCCAGCAGCGCGCCGAGGCCGGTGAGCAGCTGGAGGCACTGGAGAGCACCCGCGAGGAGATCAAGGCCAAGAAGGACAAGATCCAGGGCAAGCTGACGGAGGCCCAGACCCTCCTCAACCGCCTCACCGAGGAGGAACGCCGCCAGCTGGCCGAGGCCGAGGCCGCCGAGCAGGCCCGGGCCGCGGAGGCCGCCGCGCGTGCCACCCGCACCGAGGAGCGCACCGACCTCGGCGGCTCCGGGGCCACCACCGCCACCACGCAGCAGAGCGCCCCCGCCACGACCGCGGGTGGCTCCGGTCGGGCCCAGACCGCGCTGGCGATGGCCCAGAGCAAGATCGGTTCCCCGTACGTGTACGGTTCGGCGGGCCCGAGCACCTTCGACTGCTCCGGCCTGACCTCCTGGGCCTACGCGCAGGCCGGCATCTCGCTGCCGCGCACCTCGCAGGCGCAGGCCAACGCCGGCACCCGGGTGTCCCAGAGTGAACTGCAGCCGGGCGACCTGGTGTTCTACTACAGCGGCATCAGCCACGTCGGCATGTACGTCGGCAACGGCCAGATCGTCCACGCCCCGCGGCCGGGCTCCTCGGTGCACTACGCCGGGGTCAACTCGATGCCGTTCATGTTCGGCGTCCGCGTCGCCTGATCCCGCCGGTCCGCCCCGCCGGGGCGGCCGACGAACGACCC
>NZ_VKHT01001106.1 GCF_014141535.1 Streptomyces alkaliphilus
GTCGTGCCCCGCCCCGTCCGTGCCGGCGGCGTTCTCGCGACGGAACGCCTCGTGGATGCGCAGCAACGCCTGCTTCTGCTCCTCGGTGAGCCCGGGATCGGCCAGTACCGCCGCCCGCACGCCGGACTCCTCCGGGACGCCCGCGCCCCCCGGGGCCGCGTCGTCGCGGACCCGCTCGTCCAGGATCCCGGCGCGGACGTACAGCGTCTCCGCCGAGATCTCCAGCCCTTTGGCGATCTGCTGGAGGATCTCCGCGCTCGGCTTGCGCAACCCGCGCTCGATCTGGCTGAGGTAGGGGTTGGAGACACCGGCCGCGTCGGCCAGCTGGCGCAGCGAGAGCTTCGCCTGGCGGCGCTGTTCCCGCAGGAACGCCCCCAGTCCACCGCCCTCGAAAGATCCCATGGCCCCACTGTGCGGCATCGCGCTAACAATTGCAAGCACCTGCTTGCAGGTGTGCCCACCCGCCCCGGGCCGAAGGGCCCCGGACCGGGCCCGACCTCTCCCGCGGAAGGCGGGTCGGTGCGGGGGCGCCCGATCCGCCCGCCGGCCTTCCGGGCGGTTCGGGACCGTTGCCGATCGCATCCGGCCACGGTCGTCCCCCGGGGCCTTCCCCGGTCGGCCGGAGCCCGACAATCGGAAGGGCGGGAAGCGGCGGAGAACGGGTCCGGGGGAGGACGCGGTGGGCGAGCGTGTGTGGTTGGACGTTCCGTTCGCGGAGAAGGACGAGGCGAAGAAGGGGGGCGCCCGCTGGGATCCGCGCGCCAAACGGTGGTACGCGCCCCGTCCCGGCATCCCCGCCCTGGAGCGCTGGGCGGCGGCCCCGGACATTCCCGACCTCCTGCCCGGCGAGGACCGGACCCTCGGGCACGGCCTGTTCGTGGATCCGGTGCCCAGCACCTGCTGGTTCACCAACGTCCGTTCCTGCGTGGCGCCCCGGGATTCGAGGCGGGGACGCGCAACCTCCTCGCCGCCGGGGAGCGGGCCGGGGTGCGACACCACCTCCTGCTGTCGATCGTCGGCTGCGACCGGGTGGAGACCGGGTACCACGGGGGCAAGCTGCGGCAGGAGGAGTTGGTCCGGGCCGGGGCGGTGCCGTGGACGATCCAGCGCTGCACCCGGTTCCACGACTTCGCGGGGCAGTTCATGGCCTCGATGCCGGGGCCGGTGGCGGCGGTGCCCCGGGTGCCCAACCAGCCGATCGACACCCGGGAGGTGGCCGACGTCCTGGTCGGGCTGGTCACCGGTGAGCCGTCGGGAACGGTGCCGGAGCTGGCGGGGCCGCGTCGGGAGGTACTGCTGGACCAGGCGCGCGGCCTGGTGCGGGCGCGGGGTGGGAAGCGCCTGGTCCTGCCGCTGCCGCCGGCGGCCATCGGCAAGGGGGACGGCAGATGGCGGAGGGCGGCCTGCTGCCCACCGAACCCGGCCCGCGCGGCACCCGCACCTTCGACGAGTGGCTCGCCGAGCACGCCGGCGCCGCCCGCCGCTGATCCACCCCGGTGCCCGGGCGTCGGGGAGGGGTTCCCGGGTGG
>NZ_VKHT01001107.1 GCF_014141535.1 Streptomyces alkaliphilus
GGGGAGGGGCGCCGGCAGGGGGATGGGCCCCGTCGCCCTTTCCTCCTAAAGTAAGGAGGATGAGCTCTTCGACGCCCTCGCCGATCCCCGCCTCGGACGCGCCGACCCTCACCGGTCCCCGTCTGCGCGCGGTGCTGGACGACATCCCGACCTACCGCCCGGGGCGTTCCGCCGGTCCCGGCACCGACGGCGGCCCGGCGCCGTACAAGCTCTCCTCCAACGAGAACCCCTACCCGCCGCTGCCCGGGGTGCTGGAGGCCGCGACCGGGGCCGCCGGGGCGTTCAACCGCTACCCGGACATGTTCTGCGGGGCGTTGACCTCCGAGCTCGCGGAGCGGTTCACGGTGCCGGTGGAGCACCTGGCGACCGGCACCGGCTCGGTGGGGGTGGCCCAGCAGCTGCTCCAGGCGACCGCGGGCCCGGGCGACGAGGTGATCTACGCCTGGCGGTCCTTCGAGGCGTATCCGATCATCACCCGGATCTCCGGGGCGACCTCGGTGCAGGTGCCGCTGACCGCCGGCGAGGAGCACGACCTGGACGCGATGGCGGCGGCGATCACCGACCGCACCCGACTGATCTTCGTCTGCAATCCCAACAACCCGACCGGGACCGCGATCCGCCGCGCGGAGTTGGAGTCCTTCCTCGACCGGGTGCCGGGCGACGTGCTGGTGGTGCTGGACGAGGCGTACCGGGAGTTCGTGGACGACCCGCTGATCCCGGACGGCCTGGACCTGTACCGGGAGCGGCCCAACGTGTGCGTGCTGCGGACCTTCTCCAAGGCGTACGGCCTGGCCGGTCTGCGGGTCGGCTTCGCGGTGGCGCACGCCCCCGTGGCGGAGGCGCTGCGCAAGACGGCGGTGCCGTTCGGTGTGAGCGGCGTCGCCCAGGAGGCGGCGATCGCCTCGCTGCGCGCGGAGCCCGCGCTGCGGGAGCGGGTGACGTCGCTGGTGGCCGAGCGGGAGCGGGTCTCCGCGGAGCTGGCCGGGCAGGGCTGGACGGTGCCGGAGACCCGGGCGAACTTCGTGTGGCTGCGGCTGGGCGCGGAGACCACGGAGTTCGCGGCGGTCTGCGAGGCGGCCGGGGTGCTGGTGCGGCCGTTCCCGGGCGAGGGGGTGCGGGTGACGATCGGGGAGACGGAGGCCAACGACCTCTTCCTGCGCGCCGCGGCGGAGTTCCGCAAGGGCCGGTAGTCCCGAGCGGGGAGCCTGCCGGCGCCCGGTGGGAGCCCGGCACGCGCCCTACCGTATGAGGGCCGGCGCGGAACCGTCCACGGGCGGAGCCGCGCCGGTCCAGCCCGTTTCCGGGCGTGTTCGGGGTCGCGGGAGAGTGGGGTCGAAGGGTCGGGAGACCCGGAGAGACCGGTCTCACACCCCCCGGGCGCGGATGGTGCGCGGGCATGGGGGATACTTGCTTGTGAATGTGAATACGTTCACAAGCTGGCCTTGTCGTATTCGCTGTTCGCCTTCTCGTCCCGTCGTGTCCCGGCCGGACGGGTCGGACGGATCCGGTGCCCCGGGGACCCACCCC
>NZ_VKHT01001108.1 GCF_014141535.1 Streptomyces alkaliphilus
GCACACCACCGCCCGCTCCAGACGCCGCCCCGCCCCGAGCCCGTCGAGCAGCCCGGAGAGGTAACCCGCGCAGAACGCGTCCCCGGCGCCCGGGGTGTCCCGCACCGGCACCCGCCGGGCGGGCGCCTCCGTGGTCGAGCCGTCCCGGTGGTGGATCCGCGCGCCCTGCGCGCCGAGCTTGACGACGACCTCGCCGACCCCCTCGGCGAACAGCTCCGCCACCCGTTGCCGCTCCCCGTCACCCGCCGCGCCGGCCAGGATGGGGAGCTCGTCCTCCGAGGCGATCACCACGTCCGGGCCGGGCAGCAGGGAACGCAGCACCGGCGCGGCCTGCGCGCCGCTCCACAACCGCTCGCGGTGGTTGACGTCCAGGGACACCGTCCACCCGTGCTCCCGCGCGTGGCGCAGGGCCTCGGTCACGGCGGCGCGCGGCCCCTCGCCCAGCGCCGGGGTGATCCCCGTCAGGTGGAGGATCCGGGTGCCGTCCGCCAGCGCCGCCGCCAGGTGGTCGGGACGCTGTCGGGATGCGGCCGAACCGGCGCGCCAGTAGTGCACCCGGGCGATGTCGCCGGCCCGGGTCTCGCGCAGCATCGCCCCGGTGGGGGCGGCCTCGTCCGCACTCGCGTGCCGCAGGTCCACACCCTCCCCCCGCAGGGCGCGCAGCACGGTCCGGCCGGGCTCGTCGGCACCCAGCCGCCCGGCCCAGCCGGCCCGGTGGCCCAACCGGGCCAGACCGACCGCGACGTTCGACTCGGCGCCCGCCACCGTGATCCGTGCCCCGGCGCCCGCCGTCAGCGGGCCGGGGGTGTGGACGCAGAGCATCGTCTCGCCGAAGGTCAGCACGTCCACGGCGGGCCGGTCGGCGCAGCCCGGTGCCTTCGGGGTGCTCACGCGCCGGCCCCCCGGCCGCACACCGCCAGGAAGGCGCGGGCCCGCTCGCGCAGCGCGCCGGGATCACCGCCGTGCGGGGCGTCCCCCAGCAGCGGGCCGCCCACGCCGACCCCCACGGCTCCGGCCGCCAGGTACGCGGCGGCGGTCCCGGTGTCCACCCCGCCCACCGGCACGATCGGCATCGCGGGGAACGGATCGCGCAGGGCCGCCAGATGGGGCGGGCCACCGAGCGAGGCGGGGAAGAGCTTGACCGCCGTCGCCCCGGACGCCATCACCGCCGCGCACTCCCCGGGGGTCAACGCCCCGCCCAGGACGGGCAGTCCGGTCCCCACGGCGGCCTCCAGCCCCGGCCCGGGACAGGGCGTCACCAGCCAGGCCGCCCCGGCTTCCCGGGCCCGTCGCGCGTCGTCGGCGGAGACCACGGTGCCGGCGCCGATCAGCGCCCGGTCACCCACCTCGGCGACGACCTCGCGGACCACCCGTTCGGCGTCCTCGGTGGTGAGCGAGATCTCGATCAACCCGACACCCTCCTCGGCGAGGACCACCGCCGCCCGGACGGAGGCGCGGGCGTCCCGGCCCCGGACGATCGCGGCCAGCCGCTCGCTGCGCAGCCGGGGGAGGAGGGGGTCGGGGG
>NZ_VKHT01001109.1 GCF_014141535.1 Streptomyces alkaliphilus
CTCCTCTCGTCCCCCGGAACCCCCCGAACCCGCCGCGCACCGCGGAACGCCCGCCCGGCCGGGTCCCCGGGCCGGGCGCGCGTCGGGCCGGCGCGTCAGCGGCGGCGGCGCTCCGGCCGCCAGACGACCAGCGCCGAGGACTGCCGCACGTCCTGATAGGGCACCAGGTCACGCCGGTAGGAGGCGTGCACCTGGGCCTCGCGGCGGCGCATGGCCACGGCCGCGCCGTCCACCGCCTGCTGGAGTTCGGCCACCCGCGACTGGAGCGCCGCGACCTGGTTCTCCAGCTCGATGATCCGCTTGATGCCGGCGAGGTTGATGCCCTCGTCCTGGGAGAGCCGCTGCACCACGCGCAGCAGCTGGATGTCGCGCGCCGAGTAGCGGCGACCCCGCCCGGCGGTTCGGTCGGGGCAGACCAGGCCGAGCCGGTCGTACTGGCGCAGCGTCTGCGGGTGCAGCCCGGAGAGCTGGGCGGCGACCGAGATCACGTAGACCGGGGTGTCGTCGTTCAGTTCGTAGGGGTTGTCGTACCGGGCGCCGCCGAAGGGCGTCTCGGATCGGGGACCGCCCGGGGTACCCCCGGGCATCCCGGTACCGCCCATGCCCTGCCCGGTACCCACTCGACTTGCTCGGCCGTCCACGTCAGTCTCCCTTCGCGGCCTCGAAGAGTCCCGCCCTCGGGTCCTCACCCACGGCTGCCTCGCGGTACTCCTCCAGGGCCTTCCTCGCCCTTTCCCCCATGTCACGCGGGACCGTCACCTCGATGGTGACCAGCAGGTCGCCCCGGGTCCCGTCCTTGCGCGTCGCGCCCTTGCCCCGGGCGCGCATGGTCCGTCCGCCGGGCGTTCCGGCCGGCAGCTTGAGCGTCACCGGCGGCCCCCCGAGGGTCGGCACCTTGATATCAGCACCGAGCGCGGCTTCGGGGAAGGTCACCGGCACGGTAATCGTCAAATTGTCGCCACGACGTCCGAAGAGGGGGTGCGGGTCGACGTGCACGGTGACGTAGAGGTCACCGTTGGGACCGCCCCGCTCGCCCGGCGCGCCCTTGCCCCGCAGCCGGATGCGCTGCCCGTCGGAGACACCCGCCGGGATGCGCACCTGCATGGTTCGCGAGCTCGTCGCCCGACCGCTGCCCCGGCACACGGAACACGGGTTCTCGGCGATCAGTCCGCGCCCCCGGCAGTCCACGCACGGGTCGGTGAGCGAGAATCCGCCACCACCGCCGCGGCTGACCTGACCGGTGCCCACACAGGTCGGGCAGACCCGGGGCGTGCCGTTGGTGTCCCCGGTGCCCGCGCACGCCTTGCAGGCCGCGCTGGAGGACATCCGCAGCGGCACGGTGGCGCCGTCCACGGCCTCGGTGAAGCTCAACGTCACCTCGGACTCGATGTCCTGACCCCGCCTCGGCTGCACCCGCGAGCCGGGACCACCCCGGTTGAACAGGCCGCCGAAGACATCCCCGATGCCACCGCCGAACCCACCCGCGCCCCCCGTGGTGCCGGTCCCGGCACCACCGGCGCCGG
>NZ_VKHT01000111.1 GCF_014141535.1 Streptomyces alkaliphilus
GTCCCCGACCGTGTCCCACCGGTCGGAACCGCCCCACCCGCCACCTCGTCACCCGGGAGAATCCACCCATGAGCAACAACCCCCAGCACCTGCGGTACAGCAAGGAGCACGAGTGGCTGTCGCCGGCCGAGGACGGCGTGGCCACCGTGGGCATCACCGCGCACGCCGCCTCGGCGCTCGGTGACGTCGTCTTCGTCGAGCTGCCCGAGGCCGGGCAGGCCGTGACCGCGGGCGAGACCTGCGGTGAGCTGGAGTCCACCAAGTCCGTCAGCGAGCTGTACTCCCCGGTCTCCGGCGAGATCGTGGAGGTCAACCAGAACGCCGTGGACGACCCGGGCCTGGTCAACTCCTCCCCCTTCGGGGAGGGCTGGCTGTTCAAGGTCCGGATCGACGAGGCCGCCGGGCTGCCGGGGGACCTGCTCTCCGCCGACGAGTACACCTCCTTCAGCGAGGAGTGACCCCGGCGGGCACCGCCCCGCCCGTCCCGGTCGCCGTGCCCGGCCGGTCCGCCCCGGTCCGCCGGGGGCGGACCGGGGCGCGGCGACCGGCCGGCCCGCAGACCGTCCGCAGACCGAAGGACCCCAGACCGTCATGACCTCCCAGTCGCCCCAGTCCGTGCCGACCTCCCCCTCGCTCCCCTCGCTGTTGAACGGTTCCCTGCACGAGGTGGACCCGGACGTCGCCGCCGCCGTCGACGCCGAGCTGCGCCGTCAGCAGTCCACCCTGGAGATGATCGCCTCGGAGAACTTCGCCCCGGTGGCCGCGCTGCAGGCGCAGGGCTCGGTGCTCACCAACAAGTACGCCGAGGGCTACCCGGGCCGCCGCTACTACGGTGGCTGCGAGCACGTGGACGTCATCGAGTCCCTGGCCCGCGACCGGGTGAAGGAGCTGTTCGGGGCCGAGGCCGCGAACGTGCAGCCGCACTCCGGCGCCTCCGCCAACGCCGCCGCGATGTTCGCCCTGCTCCAGCCGGGCGACACCATCCTGGGCCTGGACCTCGCCCACGGCGGGCACCTCACCCACGGCATGCGGATCAACTTCTCCGGCAAGCTGTACAACGTCGTCGCCTACCACGTGGACGCGGAGACCGGCCGCGTGGACATGGCCGAGGTCGAGCGGCTGGCCGCCGAGCACCGGCCGAAGCTGATCATCGCCGGCTGGTCGGCGTACCCGCGGCAGTTGGACTTCGCGGAGTTCCGCCGCATCGCCGACGCCAACGGTTCGCTGCTGATGGTGGACATGGCGCACTTCGCCGGTCTGGTCGCCGCCGGGCTGCACCCCAACCCGGTGCCGTTCGCCGACGTGGTGACCACCACCACCCACAAGACCCTGGGCGGCCCGCGCGGCGGCGTCATCCTCTCCCGCTCCGAGCACGCCAAGAAGATCAACTCGGCGGTCTTCCCCGGCCAGCAGGGCGGTCCGCTGGAGCACGTGATCGCGGCCAAGGCGGTGGCGTTCAAGATCGCCGCGACCGAGGAGTTCCGGGACCGGCAGCGCCGTACCCTGGAGGGTGCGAAGCTGCTCGCCGAGCGCCTGCTCGCCGAGGACGTCGCCGGCGCGGGCGTCTCCGTGCTGTCCGGCGGCACCGACGTGCACCTGGTCCTGGTGGACCTGCGGAACTCGGAGCTGGACGGGCAGCAGGCCGAGGACCGCCTGCACGGCATCGGCATCACCGTCAACCGCAACGCGGTGCCGAACGACCCGCGCCCGCCCATGGTCACCTCCGGCCTGCGGATCGGCACCCCGGCCCTGGCCACCCGCGGTTTCGACGCCGAGGACTTCCGCGAGGTCGCCGACGTGATCGCGGAGGCCCTCGAGCCGGGCTTCGACGCCGAGTCGCTCAAGACCCGGGTCGCCGCCCTCGCCGACAAGCACCCGCTGTACCCGGACCTGACGGTCTGATCCACCCCCGGCCCGGGGAGGGCGGGGCGGGGCGGCGATCCCGCCACGCCCCTTCCTTCCCCGGGCACCGGGTCCCGGACCTTCCCGGAACCCGCACCCCCGGCCCCATCGCTCACCACCCCACGAGCAGACAAGGGAGTCCGCCCCGTGGCACTCTCCGCCTTCGACCTCTTCTCCATCGGCATCGGCCCCTCCAGCTCGCACACCGTCGGGCCGATGCGCGCCGCCCGGATGTTCGCCCGCCGGCTGCGGCGCGAGGGACTGCTCGACGAGACCGCCGGGGTGCGCGCGGAGCTGTTCGGCTCGCTGGGCGCCACCGGCCACGGCCACGGCACGCCGAAGGCGGTGCTGCTCGGGTTGGAGGGGCACGCCCCCGACACCGTGGACGTCGAGCGCGCCGACGCCGAGGTGGAGCGCATCCGCGGCGAGAAGCGACTGCGGCTGCTGGGCGCGGAGGCCGCCGACGGGCCGGTGCTGGACTTCGACCCGGACACGGACCTGGTGCTGCACCGGCGCCGCTCCCTGCCGTACCACGCCAACGGCATGACGCTGTGCGCCCGCGACGCCGACGGCGAGCAGGTGCTGGAGAAGACGTACTACTCGGTGGGCGGCGGCTTCGTCGTCGATGGGGACGCGGTCGGCGAGAAGCGGATCAAGCCCGACGACACCGAACTGCGCCACCCCTTCCGCACCGGGGACGAGCTGCTGCGCCTGACCCGTGAGACCGGCCTGTCGGTCTCGGCGCTGATGCTGGAGAACGAGACCGCCTGGCGGCCGGAGGCCGAGGTCCGCGACGGCCTGCTGCGCATCTGGGAGGTCATGCGCGAGTGCGTGGCGCGCGGCCTGAGCCGGGAGGGCATCCTGCCCGGGGGGCTGAAGGTGCGCCGGCGGGCCGCGCACTCCGCCCGCCAACTGCGGATCGAGGGCGACCGCGCGCAGCACGCCATGGAGTGGACCACCCTGTGGGCGATGGCCGTCAACGAGGAGAACGCCGCCGGCGGCCGGGTCGTCACCGCCCCCACCAACGGCGCGGCCGGCATCATCCCGGCCGTCCTGCACCACTACACCGAGTTCGTGCCCGGTGCCGACGAGGACGGCGTGGTCCGCTTCCTGTTGACGGCGAGCGCGATCGGGCTGCTGTTCAAGGAGAACGCCTCCATCTCCGGCGCCGAGGTCGGCTGTCAGGGCGAGGTGGGCTCGGCCTGCTCGATGGCGGCCGGCGGGCTGGCCGAGGTGCTGGGCGGAAGCCCCGAGCAGGTGGAGAACGCCGCCGAGATCGGTATCGAGCACAACCTGGGCCTGACCTGCGACCCGGTGGGCGGGCTGGTGCAGATCCCCTGCATCGAGCGCAACGGCATGGCCGCCGTCAAGGCGGTCACCGCCGCCCGGATGGCGCTGCGCGGCGACGGCCGGCACCACGTCTCCCTCGACAAGGCGATCAAGACCATGAAGGAGACCGGCGCGGACATGAAGGTCAAGTACAAGGAGACCGCGCGCGGCGGCCTGGCCGTCAACGTCATCGAGTGCTGAGGAGGCCGCTCCGACCCGCGCTCCCCGTCCTTTCGGGACAGCCGGGCATGCGCGCCTCATCGTCACCCGAAAGCGGGAGGCGGGTTGCCCCGTGGGGGTTTTCCCCCATTCGGGTGGTTTACCGTACGGCCCGCTCCGAGGTCCCCGAGGGGCCGGATGATTTTTTCCGGGGTCGTGTCCGGCGACCCGGGGAAGGATGGTGCACTCGGCGATGAGCACGACGCGACGCATGGTTCTGGGAACGGCCGCGGCCGCTCCGTTGCTGTCCCAATTCGCGGGGACGACGTCCGCCGCCGCCGCGGACGACAAGTGGGGCACGATGTCCGACGGCTGGATCGAGGTTCGCTGGACTCCGCGGGCCGGGGAGCAGCTGGACCGGTTCGAGGCGGTGGTGGAGGCCGTGGCTCCGGCCCGGTTGGTGAGCGACGCGCACGGTTCGGCTGTGCGGTTTCCCGTGCCGTCGGGGTCGGGAGATCCCTCGCTCGCCGATCTTCAAAAGGCGACGATCGGTGGGAGCGTGGCCGGGGGGATCGCGGTGCGCACGAGGCAGGGCTCGTTCCGGGTGGAGGGCATGGAGAGCCTTCTGCGGGACGGGGTGGCGTCCGGGACGTGGGTGGTCAACGGCATCGACATGGGGCACCGGTCGGTGTTCCGGTGCGATCCGGCCGAGGGGCGGCTCAGCACGGAGGACGTACCGCCGGGCCGGCCGATGAGGGTGCGGATCCAGGAGGTGCCGATGCGTCCCACCGCCGAGCTGCTGGAGGGGTTCGCCGCCACCTTCGGTAGGCCCGCCTTCACCGCCGACACGGTGGTGGCGCACTTCACCGCCGAGGCCCTCTACACCCCGCCGGGGGGATGAGCCGCGAGCCGGCCCGGACCCCTCAGCCGGTCCGGGCCGGCTCCACGGGTCGGGCGGGGCCGGGCAGGCCGCCGCCACCGAATCGGCGCTCCCGAGCGGCGTAGTCGATGATGGCCTGCCGCAACCGGGCCAGGTCGAAGTCGGGCCACAGGGTGGGGTCGAAGACCAGTTCGGCGTAGGCGAGGTGCCAGGGCAGGAAGTTGCTGAGCCGTTGCTCCCCGGCGGTGCGGATCAGCAGGTCCACGTCGGGCATACCGGGCGCGTACAGGCTTCCGGCGAGGTCCTCGGGGCCGATGTCCTCGGGCCGGATCGTCCCCGCCGCCGCCCGCGCGGCCAGCGAGCGGGCGGCGGTGACCATCTCGTCCCGGCCGCCGTAGTCGAGGCAGACGGTCAGGGTCAGCTCGGCGTTGTTCGACGTCAGGCTTTCCAGCAGTGCCAGTTGGGAGGCGAGGGAGGGGTCGATCCGGTCGCGCCGCCCGCACCAGCGCACCCGAACACCGAGCTCGTGCAGCCGATCGACACCCTGGTCGATCGCCTCGGGCAGGACATCGAACAGGTCCTGTACCTCCCGCGAGGAGCGGCTCCAGTTCTCGGTGGAGAACATGTAGAGGCTCAGGTGCCGGATGTCCAGCCGCAGCGCGGAGTTGACCAGCCGCATCGCGGACCGCCATCCCGCGCGATGCCCCTGCGCGACCGACATGCCCCGCCGTGCGGCCCACCGCCGGTTGCCGTCCATGATCACCGCCACGTGTCCCGGCAGGGGGCCGGCCGCCGGCCGGGCCGGGCGGCGCCGGGCACGACCCGTCAACGACAGCGGCTCGACCCCCTCCGCCAGCACCCGGGAACGCAGCAGCGTGACCTCGTCGAAATGCGTCTGGGCGCCGAGGATGAGGGCCGCGGGGAACGCCTCGTACCCGGGGCCCACCATCGCGGTCACCGGCACCGCCTGATCCAGCAGATCCCGCCAGCGGGTGAGCTGGATGTCGATCAACTCGTCCAGCGCCTCCCGCGGCTCACCGCGCCGCAGATCGGCCACGTCCAGGCCCAGCCGGCGCAGATCCTCGCGGGGCAGATAGCAGCGGCCGGCGGCGAGATCTCTCGGTAGGTCCTCGAAGATGTCCACCAGTTGGCCCACCTCGCCCAGCAACGAGGTCAGCCGGAACGCCTCCGGCCCCCGCGGGTCCAACAGTGGAGTCCACATCCCGGCCCACGTTCCCGCGACACCCCGCAGGTAGCGCCGCTGGTCCTCGAACGTCTCGAACACGGGCGGGGAGGCACAGTCGGCCTCGAACGTGGCGAGGAGCTCCTCGATCACCGCACGGTCCAGATCCCAGCGCAGCACCGTGTCCACGAAGGCCCGACGCAGCGGGTGCGCGCTACGGCCCGAGCGAAGATCCTCCAGCGTCTCGGAGCGCCACCGGGCGATCCTCCGTACGCGATCCGCCGACGCCCCCTCATCGGCGATGCGGTCGGTCCACACCATGAAGCCGGTGATGGCGTGCATGTGGGGCCGGATCGCCGCGGGCAGGGTCCCCTCCGCCACCGTCCACATCCCGGCCAGGAACTGCCGGGTCTCGGCCGCACACAGTTCATAGGATTCACGCAGCTCGGACGAACCGTTCGACGTCCCGTCACTCTTCACCACTTCGCACCTCACCCCTCACCGTCGCCCACCCACTCCGGTGGTCGGGAGCCTCCACCGCTCCCGACGAGACACCGGTCGAGCCGTACCACCTGCTTCCCGCCAACATCCCGTCGGACCGACCAAGATCGGGGCGGAACGAGATCAAACCCCCCGAACGGGGTAAGAACTGTCGCTCGGCGCACCACGCCGCACGAGCCCGCCGGCAGGAAGGAGAAGCGGCGGGCACCCGACGACACCCTCACCCCACCTCTGCGCCGGGAGATCGTTCACCCGGCCGGGCCGTCCGGGGACGCGGAGAGAATGTGGGAGCCTCGGGAGGGCCGCCTCCCCCGGTGGAGCGGAGCCCGGCGGATCAGGGCGCCTGCGGGTCGCCACCGGTCAGCGGGGTGGAACCGGCACCGCGCACGGGGGCGAAGGAGGTGCCGGTGCCGGCCGAGGAGCGGGGGATCACGCTGAAGGTGCCGTCGGTCTCCAGGGCCACCGCCGCCACCCGCAACAGATCGGCCCGGGAGTCGAAGAACATGCGGGACGGGTACCCCCTCGTGGTCGGGACAGCCGCGCGACCCCGGGCCGGCGGGGCCCGCCCGGGGTCGCGCGGCGTGGAGCGGGGCGTGGAGCGGGTCCGGTCAGCGCCGACCACCGGCGGTGGTGGCGGCGCCGGTGGAGGTGCCGCCGCTCCCCCGGTCGTCGCTCTCGCCCAGGACCACCTTGGTCCAGCCCTCCTCGCGCCGGTCGAAGGTGCGGTACGCCTCCATGACGTCGCGCATCCCCTCCCAGCGGGTGATCAGGGGGGTGGGGTCGAGGGTGCCGCCGGCGACCATGGACACCAGTTGCGGGATGTAGTGCCGGTGGTGGCAGTTGCCCATCTTCAGCGTGAGGTTCTTCATGAACGCCTCGCCGAAGGGGTACTGCTCGACCTGCGGCGGGTAGACGCCGATGATGCCGATGGTCCCGGCCTTGGCGACCATCTGCACGGCCCAGCGGGAGGCGAGGGAGGGGGCGTTGCCGGGCACCCAGGTGTCGCCGTCGGGGTGTTGTTCGGGGGCGATTTCGTCGCGTTCGCGGTCGAACTCCTCGGCCTTCTCCGCCAGGGCCTCGGCGGCGGGGCCGCGGGCGGGGCGCTCGGCGTCCACGCCGACGGCGTCGATGACCCGGTCCACGCCGATGCCGCCGGTCATCTCCAGGATGGCCTCGACGGGGTCCTCGGCGTTGAAGTCGACGACCTCGGCGTGCTGGTCGCGGGCGAGTTCGAGGCGGTCGTGGACGCCGTCCACGACGATGATCCGACCGGCGCCCTGGAGACGGGCGCAGGCGATGGCGGCCTGGCCGACGGGGCCGGCACCGAGGATGGCGACGGTGTCCCCCGTGCGGATCTCGGCGAGCTTCGCGCCGAACCAGGCGGTGGGGTAGATGTCCGACAGCAGGATGGCCTGCGCGTCGGTGACGGTGTCGGGCAGCGGGACGGGGCCGACGTGCGCGTAGGGCACGCGGGCGTACTCGGCCTGGAGCCCGTCCAGGCCGCCGGCGGCCTCGGGGCCGCCGAAGAAGACGGTGCCGGCACGTCGGCCGCCCGGGTTGGCGTTGTCGCACTGGGCGTGGTAGCCGGCGCGGCAGTAACTGCACACCCCGCAGGCGACGGTGGAGGGGATGACGACGCGGTCGCCGGGGCGCAGGTTCCGCACGCCCCCGCCGACCTCCTCGACGACGCCCACCCCCTCGTGGCCGAGGATCAGGCCCTCGCGCAGCCCGGGCATGGTGCCCCGGACGAAGTGCAGGTCGGTTCCGCAGATCGCGGAGGAGGTGACGCGCACGATCGCGTCATGCGTGTCCTCGATCTTCGGGTCCGGGGCGTCCTCCAGACGGATGTCCCCGATCCCGTGCCACACCACGGCCTTCATGTGCCCTCCTCGTGCCGTTGGGACGCTTGCGTCCCTCGTGTCCTCTGTGTCCCCTGTGTCCTGGGGAAGTCCTCCGCTTACCCGAACG
The DNA here is from genome assembly GCF_014141535.1 of Streptomyces alkaliphilus. Taxonomy (GTDB): domain Bacteria; phylum Actinomycetota; class Actinomycetes; order Streptomycetales; family Streptomycetaceae; genus Streptomyces; species Streptomyces alkaliphilus. The sequence goes on from NZ_VKHT01000111.1 coordinate 7,923, forward strand.
GGCGAGGGCAAAACGACGCGAATCGCCATGCTCCGGGCGACCGGCCGGGGTTGTGGGGCGCCGGCCGCTCAGGGCAGTGGGCGGGCGAGCAGGACGAGGGTCTCCTCGTACCGGCCGGCCCCCGGGTCGTAACGACCGGCGCAGGTGACCAGGGCCAGGCGGGGCGGACCGTCACCGTCGAAGAGCGTGCGGGGCAGGGCGTCCGCGGAGTGCCTGCGGGCGGTGGTGACGGCGTACCGGTGGACGCGGCCGTCGGCGCCGACGACCCCGACCCGGGCCCCGACCGACAGATCGGCCAGGGCCGCGAAGGGCCCGGGGTCGCCGTGGGGGGTGTCCACGTGGCCGACCAGCAAGGCCGTGCCCCCCGGGCCCCCCGGGCGGGCGCCGGGGGCCCACCAGCCGACCCGGTCGGGCTCCTCCGGGACGACCACCGCTCCCCCGGGACCGGTTCCCACGGGGACCACGGTGAGGGCCGGGAGGCCCCGAACCTCCAGACGCACCGGCGGCCCGCCCCGCTCGACCGGACGGGCGGGGCGGTCCGCCCCGGCGATGCCGAGAGAGGTGGGGGAACCGGGCGGGCCGACCC
>NZ_VKHT01001110.1 GCF_014141535.1 Streptomyces alkaliphilus
GCTGGGGCTCCTGCTCCTGGTCGCGGTGCCCGCGCTGCTGCTGGGGCCGGTGCGCCGCCGGCATCCCTCGGTGTTCTGGGTCCTGGTGGGCCTGCCGTTCTCCACCTTCCGCCTGCTGGCCTCCTACGGCTCGGTGATGGAGGCGTGCGGGCTGACCGTCCCGCCCTCCCGTTGGCGGGCCGGCCTCATCCTGGCCACCACCCGGCGGGAGGTGCGGCCGGTCCCGCCCCGCCGGGGGATGCTGCGGCCCACCCCCACCGGACTGCGGGTCCGGCTGCGGCTGGCACCCGGGCAGGAATCGGCGGACGTGGCCGCTGCCGGTGAACGACTGCGCCACGCCTGGGGCGTGCACGCCGTCCACGTCGCCGAACTGCGCCCCGGCCGCGTGGAACTGCGCCTGGTCGGCTTCGACGTGCTGCGCGATGTGCGGATGCCGCGTCGCTGCGGCGGCTCCTTCCTCCGGGTCCCGGTCGCGCTGCGGGAGGACGGCAGCGCCCTCCTGCGGGACTACCGCGCCGTTCCCCATCAACTGACCCTGGGCGCCACCCTGTCGGGGAAGTCGATGTACCTGCGGCACCTGGTCGCCGGCCTGGCCGGGCAACCCGTTGCGCTGCTGGGCATCGACTGCAAACAGGGTGTGGAGCTGGCACCCTTCGCGTCCCGGCTCTCCGCGCTGGCCACCGACCCGGAACAGGCGGCCCGACTGCTGCCGGTCCTGGTGCGGATCATGGAGGAGCGCTACGACCTGATCCGCGCCCGGCAGGGCCTGCCGTTCGACGCACCGGAACACACCATCACCTCAGATGTGTGGGGGCTTCCCGCCGACGAACGTCCGGTGCCCCTGGTGCTGTTCGTGGACGAGGTGGCCGAACTCTTCCTCACCGCCACCCGCAAGGACGAGGAACGGCGGGATGAGATGGTCACCCATCTCATCCGCCTCGCCCAACTCGGCCGCGCCGCCGGCATCTTCCTGGAGGTCTGCGGGCAGAGGTTCGGCGCCGAACTGGGCAAGGGCGCCACCATGCTCCGCGCGCAGTTGACCGGCCGGGTCTGCCACCGGGTCAACGACGAGGCGTCCGCGAAGATGGCGCTCGGGGACATCGCCCCCGAAGCGGTCGCCGCCGCCTGCTCGATCCCACCCGAGCGGCCCGGGCTAGCCGTGGTCGGCGACACCTCCGGCGGCTGGTCGCGCATCCGCACGCCGTACCTCTCTCTCGACGACGCCGCCGCACGGTGCCGGGAGAACGCCGGCCTCGTGCCGGAGCTCCCGGCCCTCGCCCCCTTCCGGCCCCTCGCCGCTCCTTCTCCCGCTCCGGTGTCCCTCGCCAAGGCGACGGACTGACCCGCACCCGTCCTTCCTCCCCCGACCCCCGGAAAGGAGCGTTCCTCCGTGCGCGCCCACGACGGCGTGCGACTCGTCTAGCACTTCGTTTCGGTCCACACCGCCCACCAGCGCAAAGGAACTTGTATGCACGAGTATATGAGTAGAGTCCGCGTCTGGGAACTGACCTGCCC
>NZ_VKHT01001111.1 GCF_014141535.1 Streptomyces alkaliphilus
CCCCCGCCGTGGCCCGGGCCGGGGACCCCCCTCCCGGCCGGCGCGTCCGGCGTGCCGGTCGGCGCGCTGCTGGTCGTGGCGGCGGTCGTCGGCGTGGTCGGCGCGCTGCACCTGGCCGCCGGCCTCCACCGCCCGGCGCCCTTCGCCTCCGCGCTGGAGGACCTGCCCCGGCTCCTCGCGCACGCCGTGCTCGCCTGGTGCGTGGGGTGTGCCCTGGTGGTCGCGTTCCGTCCCGACGCCGCCCCCGGGGCGCGGTCGTTGTTGCTGCTGATCACCGTCCACGCCGTGCTCGCCTGGGCGGGGCGCGCCGCGGTGCTGCGCGCCCGCGTCCGGCGGGCGCGACGAAACCCCCGCCCGACCGTGGTGATCGGTGCCGGTCGGCCGGGACGACGGATCGTCGCCGTGCTCCGCGACCACCCCGAGTACGGCCTGCGGCCCGTGGCCCGGGTGACCGCCGGGGAGACCGCTTCCCCGACCACCTCACCGCCGCGCGCCGAGGAGACGGGCGACCTCCCCGTGGTGCCGCCGCGACCCCGGGAGCTGGACCGGCTCATCGCCCGGCACGGCCCCGTCGACGCCCTGTTCACCCACCCCCCGGCCGGTCCCGACGACACGGCCCTGCTGCGGCGGCTGTGGGAGCGCGGCGGCGTGGCCCGGCTGGTCGAGGTCGATCCCGCACCGCACCGCCACGTCCCCGCCGGGCCCGGCGCCGCCCGGGGCGCGCACCTGTGGGGCCACCCCTGTTACCGGCTGGACCCGCCGCCCCGCCGGCGTGCCGCGACCGCCGCGAAGCGGTCGGTGGACGTGCTCGGCGCGGTCCTCGGCCTGGTCCTCGCCGCGCCCCTGCTGGTCGCCTGCGCGCTGGCCGTGCGGCTGATCGACGGCCCCGGGGTGATCTTCCGTCAGGAACGGGTGGGCCGGGACGGCCGGCCCTTCGTCCTCTACAAGTTCCGCACCCTGCGCCCGGGCGACGACCGGGAGGCCGCCACCCGCTGGTCCATCGCCGACGACCTGCGGATGAGCCGGGTGGGCCGGGTGCTGCGCCGCACCTCCCTGGACGAGCTGCCGCAGCTGTGGAACGTGGTGCGGGGCGAGATGAGCCTGGTCGGTCCCCGTCCCGAACGCCCTCACTTCGTCGAGCGGTTCGGGCAGGCGTACCCCGGCTACGCGGAGCGCCACCGGATGCCGGTCGGACTCACCGGCCTCGCCCAGACCAGCGGGCTGCGCGGGGACACCTCGATCGAGGACCGGGCCCGCTTCGACAACCACTACATCGACACCTGGTCGCTCTGGCGGGACCTGCGGATCCTCGCCCGGACCGCCGTCGAGTGCGTGCGCTGCAAGGGAGCCTGAGGATGCGTCGACTCCTGCGCCGCCTGCTCGTCGTTTCCCCCGGGCCCCCGGGCTCCGCGGCCTCCGCGCGCCGCTCCGGCGACGGGCGGAGCGCGGGGTCGGGCACGCGCGGCGGCGTCGTCCCCCGCGCCGCCCCCGTGCCGGCCGGCCGGGAGGCGCCC
>NZ_VKHT01001112.1 GCF_014141535.1 Streptomyces alkaliphilus
GCCCTGGAGGAGGCCGGGGCCGAGGTCCCGCCGGTGGCCCCGGCCGATTGGAGTGCCGCCGCCGGGTACCGCACGGGGCAGCTGCTGGCACGAATGCCCGAGGTGACCGCGGTGTTCGCCGCCAACGACCACCTCGCGCTGGGCCTGCTGCGCGCCATGCACGAACGGGGCCGGTCGGTTCCCGGCGACGTGAGCGTGGTCGGCTTCGACGACGTACCGGAAGCGGCGTACTACACCCCGCCCCTGACGACGGTACGGGCGGATTTCGACGAGGTGGCCACCGAGACCCTGCAGTTGTTGTTGAAACGCGTCACCGACGGGGACACGGGCCCCGCCCGGCGCATCCTCACCCCCACTCTCGTCGAACGGGTGAGCGTGGCGGCGCCCAGGCGCTGACCCGGGAGCCGGCCCCGCTCGGGGGACGGGGTTCACGGGGACGAGGACCTCCCGTAACGGTATTGATCCAGTCGGTCACCGCTCCACCATTCCCGACCATCCGACACGTCCATCGACGTTCGACACCATGAACACATGGCGTGCTGGTTCCCCATCCATCGGACTCCCCCGGGTGGGCACCCCGGGTCCACGATCCGGAATGCCATGGCCATGATCAAAAACCACCCGCTCCAACAACGTGACCCTCCCAACGGGCACCACCGCCTGGACCCGGGAATTCGGAGGGTGTTTCGCGTGGCAGATTTCGATGGGGACACCACCGGGGGCACCGCGGTGCCCGGCTCGTCCTCGCCTTTCCGAACCGGACGCGGCGCTCCGGGAGGCGAGGTCGGTGCCCTCGCGAGGGGGACGAACTCGACGTCGGGAGGGGCATCGATGCCGAGAGGGCGAGTGACCCGGGCGCGCCACCAAGCGGAACCGAAGTCCCGCGGTGCGGTTCCGCAGCCGTTGGATGCGCCCGCGGAATCCGGCGTCAAGTGTGTCGCGTGGAGTTCAGACGGGCGAAGACCACCAGGTTGTCCTCGTAGTTCCGGGTGGTGCGATCGTAGGTGCCGGCGCAGGTGATCAGGCGCAGCTGTGCGGTGGGGGTGTCGCTGTAGACCCGTTCGTCGGGGAAGTCGGCCTTGGCGAAGGTTTCGACGGCGTAGACCTCGAAGGTGGCGACGACGCCGTCCTCCCGGTGAATGTCCACGGTGCTTCCGGGACGCAGAGCGTTGAGGTGGACGAACACGGCGGGTCCGGTTCGCGTGTCCACATGTCCGACCACGATGGAGGATCCCCGCTCCCCCGGCGTGACCCCGTCCTCGAACCATCCCACGAGGTTCTTGTCGTCGTGCGGTGGTGGATCCAGTTCGCCGGTCTCCCCGATGGCCAGCGGCATGAAGGGAGCGTCCACCCCGATCTCCGGGATGGAGATGCGTTCCGGTTTCGCCGGCGGCAACGCGGGATCCTCTGCCTGGTCCGGACTCTCCGGGGCGAGCGGAGCGGCGGGGGATTCGGGTCCGTCATGAGGGGTGACCTCGGGCGCGTCCGGCACGAGCGCCACCGGGGCGGGAACG
>NZ_VKHT01001113.1 GCF_014141535.1 Streptomyces alkaliphilus
GGCGGGGGCGGTGAGGGGGCGTTTGTGCCGGTGACCACCGCCACCCGAACGGACCGGGGATCTCCCCCGGACGGCACGGCCGGGATGCGGAACGGCTCGCGGTGTCGCACGGTCGCGGGTGAGCCGCGCCGCGCCCACCCTCCGGGAGGTCCCGATGTCCGTCCGCCGGTGGTTCCGGCCGTCGCGCCCCCGTACCCCGGCGACCCCGATCGGGCCCGGCATCCGACGAGGGGCCGGCGTGGTGGTGCCGCTCGCGCTGGTGACGGTCCTCCTCGTGCCGGCCGCGGGCACCGCCGCCCCGGGTGAGCCCGACGGTGCCGGGACACCCGTGTCCGGCGTGCCGGACGCCCCTCCGGGCCCGAGCGACGACTCCGACCCCGACGGCGTGGGGGTCGCGGGAGCCGCCGCACCGCCCGCTCGGATCCCGGACGCGTCCGGGGTGCCCGGGGTGCCTTCCGAACTGCTCGCCCTGCACCGGGAACTCGGCGCGATCGGCGAGTCCTACCGGATCGCCGAGCGGCACGTCCTGGTGCGTCGGGTGCGGGCCGCCGTCCTCGCCGGCCGGCTGGTCACGATCCGCGCCCAACTCTCCGCGCTGCGGAACCAGGCCGGGAGCATCGCCCGGGCGCAGTACCGGTCCGGTGTCCCGGGCGCCGGTGCCCCGGACGGGGACGCCTCCGCCGCCCTGTACCTCCTGCTGGGCGGCACGGACCCGGCGGCGGCGCTGGAGCGGGAGGCCGACCTGCGGCGGATCGGCGAGGGGGTGGCGGCCCGGATCGGGCATCTGGAGGAGTTGGAGCGTCGGGCCGCCGCGCTGGCGGTCCGGGCCCGTGCCGAACTGGACGCCGGGCAGGTGGAGGCCGAGCTCCGGCGGGAACGACGGAGCGAGGCGTGGCGACGGCTGGAGACGCTGCGGGAGCCCGCGGCCGGCCCCGAACGGGACGCCGGGGACGGGCCGTCGGCCGGGGTCGGGACACCGGAACCGCCGGAACCGCCGGAGCCGCCGGAGCCGCCGTGATGGGGTGAGCCCTCCCGGGCGCGGAATCGCACTCCGACCACGGGAGTTCCTCCGGCGGCTCTTCGGTCCGCCCCGGCCCGATGGCGGGCAGGAGTCGGCTCGCGGGTGCCCGCCCGACGACCCCGGATCCGCCGAAGCCGTCCGGGGCGCCGGTCGGGGTTCGCCCTCTCGCCGTGTCCGGTACGGCACCTCCACGCGGCACCGAGTCGACGGAATCGCCGACGTGGAGGCCCGTCGCGGGGCCGATGCGACGCACCGCGACGGCCACCGCCCCGCATCGGGCGGACCCCGCCCGTCGCGGCGCTAGACGGTCGGGGCGACCGTGCCCGGCGCGACCGACACGGCCTCGGGCAGCGGCTCCCACAGCGCGGCCGGGAGGACCACCTCGGCGACGACCCCGCCGCCGGGGCGGGAGGACAGGCGGGCGGTGAGCCCGTGGCGGGAGGCGGATCGGGCGACGGTGTACAGGCCCATGCCGATGCCGGGGTCGTCCAC
>NZ_VKHT01001114.1 GCF_014141535.1 Streptomyces alkaliphilus
CCCCCACGGCAACCGGGCGGCACCGGTCCGCCCCACCGGCTCCGGCCGCCCCCGCGGGCGACGGGAGCCGGATCCGGGGCACCGCACCGCGTCGGTCGCACCCTCTCCCGCCCGAAGGGCGCGACCGACGCGGCTTCCCCGGCAGGTCACCTCCACGCCCTGCCGCCGAACCGCGTTCCCGGGGAAGCCGGCACCGACGAGCTTGCCCTCTCCAGCCCTCGACCCATAGCGTCGTGTTATGGATCTGGAGTTGCGTCATCTCAAGATCATCCGAGCGATAGACGAGGCCGGCAGCCTCACCCGCGCCGCCACCTCGCTCGGGTTGGCACAATCGGCGCTCAGTGCTCAGCTGAAGCGAATAGAAAGGGCTTTGGGCGGCCCATTGTTCGAGCGCGGTCGGCACGGCGCCCGCCCCACCCCGCTCGGTGAACTGGTCCTGGACCGCGCCCGGGTCCTGCTCCCCGCCATGCGCGAACTGCAGGAACAGGCCGTCCGCTTCGCCAACACCCTGGAGGACCTCCCCCGCTTCCGCCTGGGCGGCACCCACGGCCCCCTGCTGGGCGGACTGGTGGACCAACTCTCCGTCCTCCATCCCCACGCCACGATCTCCACCCTCACCAGTTGGTCGGTGGAGGAGCTGAGCGAACTGGTGGTGTCCGGCCGACTGGACTTCACCCTGGTCGGAACCTGCGGGGAATCCACTCCCCCGGCCGCCGACCAGTTGGTCTGGCGGACGGTGGCGCGGGATCCGATCTTCGTCATGCTGTCGGAGAACCACCCCCTCGCCGAGGAGTCCGAGGTGGAGTTGGAGCGCCTCGCCGGTGAGCAGTGGGTGGACGCCCCGGGGGACGGCTGTTTCGGGGACTGCTTCTACGCCGCCTGCGCCCGGGCCGGCTTCACCCCGTCATCTGTTTATGAGATGGATACCTCCGGCTGTGTGCACCTCGTGCAACTCGGTCGCGCGGTCGCCCTGTGCCGGGCGATCTTCCCGCCGACCCCCGGCGTCGTCACCCTCCCGCTGGCGGGTTCCCCGCTCAGCTGGCGCCATCTCATCGGCTGGCACCCGGCATCGGCCGCCGCCGGTGCCGCGCCCGCCGTGGTGATGCACGCCCGCCAGGTGCACCGCGACGCCGCCGCGCGCAATCCCTCATACGCGAAGTGGCTGGCGGCACACGCCCGTTTCGGTACCGCCTCCTGACACTCCGTCGGTTTCCCCGGGTCGGAGGCCGTCGCCCGGGCCCTCTCCCGCCCGTGGGGCGCCCCGTGTTCACCGTGCGGCGCGGGAAGCGTGCCGGGGGGCGCGCGAAGAGCGACACGCATCATCCGGTCATCCCCTCGCCTCCGGCCATACACCGGACGGGAACCACCGGATCACTTTCCATCGCATCACAAGAGGTATTGATTGGCAGGTACACACCTCGGGTGCGCTGCCACTACGTTCGTCACCGCAACACCCCCACAGCGGGCGCCCACCCGGCGCCCCGTCCGCCGCCGGAGCACCCTCCGGCGG
>NZ_VKHT01001115.1 GCF_014141535.1 Streptomyces alkaliphilus
TCCCCCGACCGTCCCCCGGCGTCACCGCGGGGCGCCTCCCACCGGGCGCCCCTCGCGAACCCGCTCGACCAACCACGCCGGCGGCTCGAAGCGCTCCCCGTGACGCTCCCGCAACTCCCGGGCCCGCTCCAGGAAGCCGGCGGCTCCGGTCGGCCATCCGTCCGCGTAGCGGAGCACTCCGCCGGTCCAGGCGGGAAAGCCGATGCCCAGCAACGACCCCACGGTCGCGTCCGCCTCGGACTCCACCACGCCCTCCTCCAGCGCCCGCATCGCCTCCAGGGACTCGGCGAAGAGCATCCGCTCGCGCAACTCCCGCAGGTCGGCGTGCCCGGCCGCGGGCTCCGCCCCGCCGGTGGGCGTCGCGGATCCGGTGCCGGCGGGCGCGAAGTGCTCGCGCAGCCCCGGCCACAACCGCGATCGCCGCCCGCCGGGGCCGTCGTACTCGTGGAAACCGGCACCGGCCGCGCGGCCGGTTCGGCCGAACTCCTCGACCATCCGCTCCAGCACCCGCTCGGCCGGGTCCGGGCCGTCCGTCGGCCCCGCTCCGGCGGCGCGCGCGGCGCGGCGGATGGCCAGGGGCAGGGTGAGGGTCAGCTCGTCCAGCAGGGCGAGGACCGGGGTGGGGTATCCGGCGGAGAGGCAGGCCCGCTCGATCGAGGCGGGAGCGACCCCCTCCCCCACCATGCGCAGCCCCTCGTCGAGGAAGCGGCCGATGACCCGGGAGGTGAAGAAGCCGCGGGCGTCGTTGACCACGATCGGCGTCTTCCGCAGGCGACGGACCAGGTCGAAGGCGCGGGCGACGGCCTCGTCGCCGGTGTCGGCCCCGCGCACGATCTCCACCAGCGGCATGCGCTCCACCGGGGAGAAGAAGTGCAGGCCCAGGAAGTCGGCCGGGCGGTCGACCGAGCGGGCCAGGTCTCCGATGGGCAGGGTGGAGGTGTTGGTGCACAGCAGGGCGTCGGGGGCGAGGAGCGGAAGCGCCTCGCGCAGCGCCGCGGCCTTGGCCTCCGGGTCCTCCACCACCGCCTCGATCACCGTGTCGCAGCCGGCCAGGTCGGCGGGGTCGGCGGTGGGCGTCAGGCGGCCCAGCACCTCCTCGCGCTCCTCGGCGGACAGCCGGCCGCGCTCCACCTCCCGGGCCGTCAGCTCCGCGCAGTGCTCCCGGCCCCGGGCGGCGCGCCCGGCGTCGAGATCCTTGAGCACCACCTCGATCCCCGCCCGGGCGAGCACGTGCGCGATGCCGGCGCCCATCATCCCGGCGCCCAGGACGGCGGCCCGGGTGACGGGGCGCTCCGGGACGCCGGCGGGGCGACGGGCCCCGGCCTCCACGGTCCGCCGGTCGAAGAACAGCGCCCGGATCATGTTGGTCGCCACCGGTCCGGTGACCAGGGAGGTGAAGTACCGGGACTCGATGATCTGGGCGGACTCGATGTCCACCGCCGCGCCCTCGACCGCCGCCGCGAGGATCGCCTGCGGGGCGGGCGCCGGGGCGCCGCCGGTGCGGGCGG
>NZ_VKHT01001116.1 GCF_014141535.1 Streptomyces alkaliphilus
GCCGGGGGCCGTGGGGGCCTCGGTGTCGTCACCGGGGCCGCCCGGGCCACCGGAGCCGCCGTCGGTGGTGCCCTCGTCGGAGCCGCCGGGGCCGTTGCCGTCCCCGTAGATCGTGGCCTCGACGGCGGTGGCGGCGATGCCGTTGGGGCCGTTGAAGATCCGCTCACCCCACTCGGTCAACCGGTTCGGGTCGAAGTTGACGACCATGTCGAGGTAGTCGACACCGCCGCTGTTCCCGCTCCAGGACCAGCCGAGGTAGCCGGTGCCCAACTGCTCGCTGATCTCCAGGATCGCGTCCTCGTCGGGGTTGCCGTCGGAGTGGTAGTGGCCGAACTCTCCGACCAGGATGGGAAGTCCGGCGTTGACGAAGTCGTTGAGGTAGGAGCTGACGGCGGACCGGGTCTCGTAGACGCCGTACATGTGGATGGAGAAGACGGTGTTGGCGTGCGGGTCGGAGTCGAAGACCCGGCGCGCGTTGGTGCGCATGGTGTTGGACCAGTCCTGGCCCCAGTTGGGGGCGTCCACCATGATCAGGTGGTGGAAGTCCTCGTCGCGCAGGCGGTTGATCGCCGAGATCGTGTCCGGGGTCCAGTTCTGGTAGCCCTGGTTGCCGTGCGGCTCGTTGCCGATGTTGAGGACGACGTGGTCCTCCTCGCCCTTGATGGCGTCCTGGATGTCGATCCAGTAGTCCACCGCCCGGTCGAGGGAGGCGGCCTCGGACTCCTCGCCGTAGCCGGTGGTGTCGTGCACCTCGAGGACACAGATCAGCCGGTTCCGCTTGCACAGCGAGACGACGTTGGTGACGTCCTCGGTGTCGTTCTTGTACCAGCGGTCACCGCTGCTGAGCACCACGCGGACGGTGTTGGCGCCCAGGTCCTTGATGTGACCGATGGCCGCCGTGTGCTGCGTGTACCAGGTGTGGGGGTGGTTCACGCCGCGCATGACGAAGTCGTTGCCGTTGGCCTCCAGGATGCGGCCGTCGGAGACGTGGAGCCCCGCCCGGGCCGTGGACTGGGCGGAGGCGGAGAGGGGCGCGGCGACGACCATCCCGAGCAGCACGGCGGCGGCCCCGCCCAGTGCCGTGGAGATCTTGGTCGCTCTCTTCATGGGGGTCTCCTCGTGGAACCCGTCCCGGGGTTCCGTTGGTCGAGAGGGTGTGGGAGCGCTCCCCTGGAATCAGGCCAGAATGTCACTGCCATGTCAATATACTGAACCGGTTAAGTCTCTTCGAACAGGTTCGATGAAGAGCAGTCGGGCAGCGGAAAAGCGTGGGAAGAGTTCCATGACGGGCTCTTTCCCGTCGGGATCGGCGCCTTCCCCTCCCGGTTTCCCGGCGCGCCCCGCCCACCGGGTCCCCGGACGGCGGACCCGGACCGGGGCCCGGCCCCGGGGAACGGCCTCTTCGGCTCGACGTGCCCCGGGGACGCGGGTGCCTCAGACCGCCTCGGGTGCCGGGGGCCGCCGAGCGGTCCCGGACCGGGGCCTTCCGGTGTCCCCCGTCCGGGG
>NZ_VKHT01001117.1 GCF_014141535.1 Streptomyces alkaliphilus
GGCGGCGCGGACGTGCCCGGCGGCGGGGGAACCGGAGCCCCCGGGGGCGCGGCCCCCCGGCCCGGCGGTGGGCGCGGCCTGGCCGGCAAGACGGTGCGCGACATGGTGCTGTCCATGGCCGTGCTGATGGTGGGTGTCTTCTTCGTCTACCTGATGGTCCCCAACGACCCCTCGCAGGACCCGGTCCGGCCGGTGGAGTACCGGGTGGAGGCGAACACCGCCGCCCGGGCCGCCCCCTACGAACTGCTGACCCCCCGTGACCTGCCGGAGGAGTGGCGCGCCACCTCCGTGCGCTACCGCGCGGCGGACGAGCACGGCGCGGTGTGGCGCCTGGGCTTCATGGATCCGGAGAACGAGTACGCCGCGCTGGCCCAGACCGACACCGTCGGCGACGCGAGCGACGCGTTCGTGGCCGATCTCACGCGCGGCGCGGAGGCGACCGGGGAGACGGTGCGTCTCGGTGACCGCGAGTGGGACTGGATGACCGGCGACCGTTTCGACGCGCTGGTCTCCACGGATCCGGACGGGACCGTCGTGGTCACCGGCACGGCCCCGCGCGAGCGGTTGGAGTTCTTCGCCGACTCCCTGGCCCCCTGGGAGTTCGAGGGGACCCCCGTCGGCGACTGAGCCGCCCCCGGGGCCCGGCGCGACCACGCGCCCGACCACCGGAGCCCCGGAGGGGGCGGTGGCCGGGCGCGAACGCGAACACCGGTCGACGGTATCCGGCGAACGCCGGTCGGCGGCTCACAGGACGGTGGCGACCTCCTCGAAGGACAGGCGCGGGTTGCGGGGGAAGTAGGCGTTCTCCCCCGGCTTGCCGAAGTTCACCACGAGCAGCACCTTCTGCTTGCCGTCGCCGAAGAACTCCTTGTTGATGCCCTCCGCGTCGAAGCCGGTCATCGGCCCGGCGGCGAGACCGGCGGCGCGGACGCCGAGGATGAAGTAGCCGGCCTGCAGGGCGGCGTTCAGCGCGGCGGAGCCGACGCGGGCGTCCGGGTCGGAGAAGACCTCGTCCTTCAGGCCGGGCATGACGGGGAAGAGCCGGGGCAGGTGCTCGTGGAACTCGGTGTCCATGGAGAGGATCGCGGTCGCCGGGGCGGTCTCCGTCTTGGCCTGGTTGGTGCCCATGAGGTGCGGGATCAGTCGCCCGCGGGCCTCGGCGGAGCGCAGCACCGTCAGGCGGAGCGGTGACTGGTTGAAGGCCGTCGGGGCGAACTTGATCAGGTCGTAGATCTCCCGGATCCTCTCCTCGGAGACCGGCTCGTCGGAGAAGGTCTGGGCGGTCTGTGCCTCGCGGAAGAGGAGGTCCAGGGCCTTGTCGTCGAGGGCGAAGCTCATGGGTGTGCCTTTCGAGCGATTGTTGAATCTTGTACTACCCACTCTAGGGTGGGCCTCCTTGAATCTTCAACTTACTTGGTGATCTCTTGAACCTTCAAGTTATTGGGGAGTGGTGCCGCTCACTCCCGTGCTCCCGTGGCCGTCCCGCTCCCGGTGTCTCCCCCGTCC
>NZ_VKHT01001118.1 GCF_014141535.1 Streptomyces alkaliphilus
AGCCGGGCCGGCGGGGCCCCGCCGGCCCTAGCGGGCGGAGCCGATGCCGTCGGCGAGGGTGCCCGCCCCGTCCCCGACGTCTCCCTCCCCGTGTTCCCCGTGTTCCCCGCGCTCGATGACCGAGGTCAGGATCTCCCCGACCCGGATCGCGGTGTTGGACAGCAGGGACGAGGTGATGCCGTGGGTGTGCTCGGTGCCGCCCTGGAGGTAGATGCCGCCGCGCACGCCGGGATCGGTGACGACGCGGTAGTCGCGCCCGACCCGCACCCGGCCCTCCTCGTCCCGCCGGCACAGGTGCGCGACCTCGCCGAGGAGGGGCAGCGGGTCGGCGGGGTGGTAGCCGGTGGCGAAGACCACCACGTCGGCCTCCAGCGGGGTCTCCTCGCCGGTGAGCAGGGACCGCACGGTGGTACGCACACCGTCCGGATCCTCCTCCACCCCGGTCAGCCGGGAGACGTTGAGGAAGCGCAGCCGCTCGGTGCCCAGGACCTTCTCCCGGTACGCCTGCCGGTAGAGGTCCTCGATGAGGTCGATGTCCACGACGGAGTAATTGGTGTTGCCGTGGTACTCCATCAGCTTGCGCTTGATCTCGTCGGGGGCCGAGAAGTAGTCGTCCACGGCGGCGGGGTCGAAGATGCGGTTGGCGAAGCCGCTGTCGTCGGCGGGGCTGTAGCCGTACCGGGAGAAGACGGCGCAGATCTCCGCTTCGGGGAAGCGGCGGTGCAGGTGGGCGACGTTCTCGGCGGCGCTCTGGCCGGCGCCGACCACGATGAGGCGGGAGGGCCGGGTGCCCTCCAACTCCTCCACCCGGGTCAGCAGGTCGGAGGTGTGCCAGATCCGCTTCGACCGGGTGACGCCCTCCGGCATCCGGGGCCGCAGGCCGGTGCCGATCACCAGGTTGCGGGCGCGGTGGACGACCTCCTCCGATCCGCAGCGGGCGGTGACGTCGAAGTGGGTCACCCCGCCCTCGCGCAGCACGGGTTCGACGGAGACGACGTCGTGGCCGTAGGAGACCATGTCGTCGACCTTCGCGGCGGCCCACTCGAAGTACTCGTGGAACTCGACCCGCAGCGGGAAGAAGTTCTTGTGGTTGACGAAGTCGATCAGCCGGCCCCTGCCCTGTAGGTAGCACAGGAAGCTGAACTCGCTCGCCGGGTTCCGCAGCGTCACCAGGTCCTTGAGGTAGGAGACCTGCATGGTGGCGTCGTCGATGAGCATGCCGCGGTGCCAGCCGAAGCGGGGCTGCCGCTCGAAGAAGTGGGAGGTGACCGCCTCCTGCCTGCCGACGCGCGCGTTGTGCTCGCGCAGTGCCACGGCCATGGCCACGTTGGACGGCCCGAAGCCGATGCCTACGAGGTCGTGGATCACAGGTGTGTCGCCAGGAAGAACCTGAGACATGTCACTCCCATCGGTGCGGGGCAACCGTCGGTCGGACGGTGAGTGGGGAACAGCGGGAACAGCGGGAACAGTGGGGAACAGCGGGGAACAGCGGGGAATAGGGG
>NZ_VKHT01001119.1 GCF_014141535.1 Streptomyces alkaliphilus
GCCCTGCTGTTGGTCACCCACGACCCACTCGTGGCCGCCCGCCCTCCAGGCACAGTTGTCGATCGGCGCGGGCGGCCACGAGTGGGTCGTGGGTGACCAACAGCAGGGCCAACCCCTCGGCCCGCAGGCGATCCAGGAGGTCCAGCACCCGGTCGGCGGTGGACCGGTCGAGGGCGGCGGTGGGCTCGTCCAGCAGCAGGACGTCGGGGCGTGCCGCCAGAGCCCTGGCCAGCACGACCCGTTGGCGCTGTCCCCCGGACAGTTCCCCGGGTCGGCTGCGGAACAGGCCCGGGTCCAGCCCGACGGCGGACAGGAGTTCCCCGGCCCCCGCCCGGGCCTCCGACCGGCCCAGACCGTGCAGCACCCGCAACGGTCGCGCGGTGGCGGTCACCGCGCGGTGGGCGGGGTTGAGTTCGCCCAGCGGGCTCTGCCCGATCAGCTGAATCGCCCGCAGCCGGGCCCGGTCCCGTTGCCCGGTGGCGGCGGGCAGTTCCACGCCGTGCAGGAGGATCCGTCCCGAGGCGGGCGGGCGCCGGCCGCACAGCGCGTGCAGCAGGGTCGTCTTGCCGCTGCCGGAGGGGCCCGTGATCGCCAACGCCCCGCCGCGCGGAAGGTCGAGGTCACACGGCCCCAACAGCGGTGAACCGTCGGGGCGTTCCAGCCTCAGCCCGCGCACGGACAGCACCGGGACGGCGGTTTCGGGGGATCCGCCCGGGACCGGCGGGGTGATCGGCGCCGCACCGGTCGGGTCGGCCTCCGCCCGGAGGGGACGCGCCGGACGCCCCGCCCTCCGGTCGGCGTCGCGGGGGGCCGGTGGTCCCAGTCGCAGGACGGTGTCGCCCAGTGCCTCGGCGAATCCCGGGTCGTGGGTGACCACCACCGCGGCCCGGCCCGGCCGGTCCCGGTGGGCGCGCACCGCCGCCTCCACCAGGGCCCGTGATCCGGCGTCCAGGGCGGAGGTGGGCTCGTCCACGACGAGGAGTTCGGGATCGCCGATCAGGGCTCGGGCCAGGGCGACCCGCTGGGCCTGCCCACCGGAGAGTTCCGGCACGCGACGGCACAGGAGACCGGGGTCGAGACCGAGGCGTTCCAGGAGTTCGGCCGCCCGCTCCCCGGCCTCCCGGCGACGGCCGGGCAGTCCCTCGGTGATCAGCCGGTCGACCCGCACCCGGGGGTGGAGTTCCGCCGCCGGATCCTGTCCGAGCCAGCCGCAGCGGGCGCGCCGCAGACGGCGCGCCGGTGCGCCGGTGCGGACCGGCTCCCCGCGCCACAGGACGGTTCCGCCCGCCCGGTGCAGTCCGGGGGGCAGGATGTCCAGCAGGGCGTGCAGGAAAGTGCTCTTGCCCGTGCCGGAGGGACCGGTGACGACCAGGATCCGCCCGGTATCCAGCCGGACGTCCGGGGCCCGAAGGACGGTCGCCGCGTCGGTCGAGCGCCGCACGAGCAGCCCCTCGGCGGACAGCAGCGGTGGTTCGGCCGGCGGGTCGGGGGCGGAACGGGGG
>NZ_VKHT01000112.1 GCF_014141535.1 Streptomyces alkaliphilus
CCGCCAGGGGGACCGAGTCCCTCCCGGTGCGGGCCGGGGACGGGTTCAGCCCGCGGCCGGCGGCACCAGCCGGGTGCCCTCGTCGGTGAGGGTCACCGGCAGTCCGGTGCGGGCCGAGATGTTGCCCGCGGCCCCGATCAGGACGCTGCGGATGCCGTCGCGGTATCCCGCCTGCCGGGCCAGTGGGTCCTCGCCCGGACCCCGGAAGACGTCGTCCAGCAGCAACCGGTCCCCGCCGCCGTGTCCGCCGGCGCCCTGCTCGATCAAGATCTCCTCGGCCTCGCTCCAGTGCGGGTGCAGCACCAACTTCTCCCATGCCCCCGCCGCGTGCTCCTTGCTCGCCGCACTCGGATCGATCGCCGCGTGGGGCGGCGTCCAGGACCGCTCGCACACCTCCAACTCCAGCCGCCCGCCGGTGCCGTTGAAGGAGACCCGGTACCCCTCCCACGGCGCGTGGGCGTTGAGCGAGTAGGTCAGCAGGGCGCGGTTGTCGTACCGCACGAGCATCGACATGTTGTCCTCGATGTCGATCTCGTCGGCGAAGACGTCCCTGTCCCGGACGTACCCGTCCTCGTGTTCGGCGTCCAGGTAGAGCCGCTTGAGGCGCTCGTCGGCGGAGATGTCGAGGATGAAGGGGTCGGCGCCCAGTCCCGGGCTGCCCTGACCGCGCTCCGGGCGCTCCGACAACCCCCGGGCGCGGGCGTTGTCGCCGCCGTAGAAGCGCAACTCCGACTGGGCGAAGACCAGTTCCGGTCGGGCGTTCAGCCACCAGTTCACCAGGTCGAAGTGGTGGGTCGCCTTGTGCACGAACAGGCCGCCGGAGGAGGACTTCTCTCGGTGCCAGCGCCGGAAGTAGTCCGCCCCGTGGATGGTGTCCAGCACCCACTCGAAGTGCACCGAGGTGACCTCGCCGATCCGCCCCTCGGCGATCAGCCGGCGAACGGCGGAGTTGCGCGGGGAGTACCGGTAGTTGAAGGTCACGATGATCCGGCCGGTGCTGCGCTCGGCCGCCGCCGCGATGGCCTCGCAGCCGGCCGCGTCCACCGTCAGAGGCTTCTCCACCACCACGTCGCGGCCCGCGTCCAGGGCGGCGCAGACGTAGTGGGCGTGGGTGGCGTCCACCGTGGCCACCACCACGGTGTCGGCGTCCTTGATCATCTCGTCGAAGCCGTCCGGCCCGAAGGTCGGGACGCGGTCACGACCGGCGGCGGCGATCCGGTCGTTGTAGTACTCCATCCGGGTGCGGTTGGTGTCGCACAGGGCGACGATCTCACCGGTGTCGCTCCAGTCCCCGAGCAGCGCGTCCACATACATCTGCGCGCGATGGCCGAGGCCGACGAAGGCGTAGCGGCGGTTCACGTGAGGTTCTCTCTTCCGGATCGGGTCGGCGGGTGATGCTGCTCAGCCGAGGGTGTTGTCGGCCTCGGAGAGGAAGGCGGAGGCGGCCTCCTCGGGCGACATCCGTCCGAAGATGACCTCCTCGCCGTAGCGCTGGAGCATGTTCGGGATCTCACCCGCGCCGGCCGGGTAGGCCCGCGGCGGGTCGGTCAGCTCGCCCTCCATGGCGGAGATGAACTCCAGCGAGGCGATGTCGGTCTCCGGCATCTCGTCGCGGATCTCCTCCAGCACCGCGTCGTTCATCGGCAGGCCGCGGTCGCTGCCCAGGATGCGGGCGGCGTCGGGGTCGTTGGCCAGGAAGTCGATCAGCTTGCCGGCGGCCTCCTGGTGGGAGCCGGACTCGGCGGCGGCCCAGAACATGGTGGGCTGCAGGAACATTCCGGAGGTGTCGGCGCCGGCCTCCCTCGGCATCCGCAGCACCTCCACCTCCTCACCCGAGCCGGTGGTCATGGCGTTGAGCTGGTTGCTCCACCACATGCCCATCGCGCCGGTGTTGGTGGCGATGAGCGAGGTCTCCACGCCGGTGGAACCGATCTCGGTGCTCCGGGCGGCGTCGGGGGCCGCCTCGGCCTCCATCAGGTCCAGGTGCGACCGGAACCAGTCGGCGAGAGTCTCCTCGGAGATGCCCATGGCGTCGTCCGTGTAGAAGTCCTCGCCGCGCTGGTTCGCGAACACCCGCAGGTAGGCGTCGTTGAAGTTGATCTGGGTGCCGTAGACACCGCTGTCGGTGTTCTCGGTGACCTGCGCGCTCAGCTCGAGGTACTCCTCCCAGGTCCAGGAGGTGTCGTCCGGCACCTCCAGACCCGCGTCCTGGAGCACCGCCCTGTTCAGCATGACGGCGAAGGTGTTGGCACCGGTGGGGATGGCGTACTGGACATCGTCCACATTGCCCGAGGGCAGCAACTGCTCGTTGAGGTCGGAGGTGTCCACCAGGCCGCCGAGGTCGGCCAGGGAGCCGCGCCGGGCGAACTCGCCGAGACGACGGATCTCGATGGCGAAGACGTCGGGGGCGTCGTTCGAGGCGACCTGGGTGGTCAGCTGGTCGTAGTAGGAGTCCCAGGCCGAGTACTCGCCCTGCACCTTGATGTCGGGGTTCTTCTCCTCGAAGAGGGCGATGGCCTCCTCGGTGATGCGGTGTCGGGAGTCGTCACCCCACCAGCTGAACCGGATGGTGACCTGACCGTCGCCGCCGTCCCCCGAGCCGGAGCCGCTGTCGTCACCGGCACAGGCGGCGGAGAAGGTCAGTGCGCCGGTCACCAGCAGCACCGGCCAGATTCTCTTCTTGTGGTGGAACACGGAACTCTCCTTTGAATTCGGGTCGTGCTCGTGCAGTGCGGCTGATGAATCCGCGGCTTACTTCAGGCCCGTGGTCGCGATACCGCGGACCAGGTATCTCTGTCCGGCGAGGAAGAATCCGAAGATCGGTCCCAGGGACAGTACCGAAATGGCGAACATGGGTCCCCAGGAGGATTCGCCACTCGAGTCGAGGAACGTGCGCAGCGCCACCGGGACGGTGTGCACATCGGGGTTGGTCAGGAAGATCAGCTGGCTCAGGAAGTCGTTCCAGGTCCAGATGAAGGTGAAGATGGCGGTGGTGGCCAGGGCGGGCATGGACAGCGGAATGATGATTCTGCTGAAGATGCGCCAGTGGCTGGCTCCGTCGATGAGGGCCGCCTCGTCCAGGTCCCTGGGAAGTGTACGGATGAACTGCACCATGAGGAAGATGAAGAACGCGTCCGTCGCCAGGAATTTCGGCACGATGAGCGGATAGAACGTGTTGATCCAGCCCAGCTCGGAGAACAGGATGTACTGCGGCACGATCACCACGTGCAGCGGCAACATGATGGAACCGAGCATGACGGCGAACCAGAACCGTTTCAGCGGGAATTCCAACCGGGCGAACGCGTAGGCGGCCAGCGAGCAGGCGAGCAGGTTCCCCACCACGGCCCCGGCGGTGATGATCGCCGAGTTCATGAAGTAGTGGCCGAAGGGGTGTCGCAGGGCGTTCCAACCGGCGCCGAAGTTCTCGAAGGTGATGCTGGTGGGGATGAGGCCCTGCTCCCGGAAGATCAACTCCTCCGGCTTCAGGGCGCTGGAGATCATCCACAGGAGGGGGTACAGCATCGCCAGGCCGAAGAGGATCAGCCCGATGTGGGTGAGGAGCTTCTTTCCGCGCACGGCCAACAGGGCCCGGGCGAGGAGGGTGTCGTTCAGCGGGGCGGCGTGGGCTCCCGATCCGGACCGCTTTCCGGAGTCCGGCTTCGTACGGGTTTTATTTGTCATTGTAGAACACCCAATACTTGGACATCAGGAAGTTCACTGCGGTCAGGGAGGCGATGATGAGCACCAGAACCCATGCCATCGCGGAGGCGTATCCCATCTGCCAGGCGTTGAATCCGCGCTCGTACACATACATCGTGTAGAAGAGCGTCGAGTCCGCCGGACTTCCGTTTCCACCACTGACCACGTACGCCTGGGTGAAGGACTGGAAGGCGTTGATCAACTGGAGGATCAGGTTGAAGAAGATGATGGGAGTCAGTAGGGGAAGCGTAATGGAGAAGAACTGTCGAATCTTCCCCGCGCCGTCGATCGAGGCCGCTTCGTAATAACTCGCCGGAATCTGCCGAAGGCCCGCCAGGAAGATGACCATCGGTGAACCGAAAGTCCATACATTCAGCACGATCAGGGTGCCCAGGGCGGTGTCGGGATTCGACACCCAGCTCGTTCCCTGGATTCCGAAGAACCCCAGGAAGTCGTTGACCAGACCGTCCGCGCCGAAGACCTTCCGCCACAGGATGGCGATGGCCACACTGCTGCCCAGCAGCGAGGGCAGGTAGTAGATCGACCGGTAGATCGGCAGGCCCCGCACGCCCCGGTCCAGGATCAGCGCCAGCGCCAACGCGAAGGACAGCTGCAACGGCACCGAGACAAACACGTAGATCGCGGTGTTGGTCAGGGCCTTGACGAACCGCGGATCGTCGAACATCCGCGTGTAGTTGTCCAGGCCCACCCACTCGTGGTCGCCCAGCAGGCTGTAGTCCGTGAAGGACAGGTACAGCGAGGCCAGCAGCGGACCGGCGGTGATCACGATCAGACCCACGAACCACGGGGCCAGGAAGGCCAGCGCGGTCAGCGACTCCCTGCGTCGCCTGCGCCGGCTCTGCCGCTTGTGCTCGGGATCCGGCACCAGGGAGACGGGTTGCGGCAACGCCTGTTTCGGCGGCACCTGTACGGCGGTCATGCGGGCCTCCCGATGAGTCCGGGGAAGTGCGGCAGCTCGGAGAAGAGCACGCACTCCCCGGCCGCGATGGTGACGATGTCGGTGATCCCGGGCACCACCCGGCGTCGGGCGCCGTTCTCGCCCGGCAGGTCGTCCGCCGGGAGTGGGGTGGGATCGGGTGCGGTGCGCACGGCCTCCAGGACACGCATGAAGGGGCGGGTCGCGGAGAGCGGTACCGTCAGCGGGGGCCGGTCGGCGGAATCCGGCGCGGCCAGGTGGTCGACGAGGGTGCGCAGCAGCACCTCGCGGCCGTGCGTGGTGGTCACGGGCGGCTCGCCGTCGCGCTCCACCGTGACCTCGTCCAGGGTGTAGCGCAGCACGATGCGGCCCCGCTCCCCATGGACGGTGATCCCGGGCGGACGCTGCTCGGGGGCGGCCAGGGTGACCGCCACCACGAGCGGTGCCCCCGCCGTGGTCCCGCCCGTGGTGCGCACCCGCAGGCAGGAGGTGTCGTCGGCCTCGATGTCGAAGGCCCGGTACAGCTCGGTCTCGATCGAGGCGATCTCCCCGCCGTCCAGCGCCAGCACGGTGGCCACCGCGTGGGCGAAGGGGTTGGTGAGGGCGCCGTCCACCACCTCCATCCCGTCCAGGGTGCGGCGGCCGGCCCAGGCGGCCCGTCCGTAGTAGGCGGTGTCCCGGGACCAGGCACCGGCGCAGCCGATGCCCCGGATCGCCCCGATCGCCCCGTCGGCGATCAGTTCGCGCACCGCCCGGGGCGCTCCCGAGCCCAGGGACTGGAAACCCACCTGGACCACCCGGTCGTACTCGGCACAGGCCGCCGTGATCCGCTCGAACTCCGCCATCGAGGAGGCGGGCGGTTTCTCCAACTGCACGTGGGCACCGGCGGCCATCGCGCGGATCGCCAGGTCGGCGTGGGTGTGCAGCGGGGTGGCGACCACGGCGATGTCCGCGCCGGTGGCGGCCACCAGTGAGCCGAGATCCGCGGAGTGCTCCGGCGTGGCCGGCCCGGCGGTCTGCTCCGGGGTCGGCGGACGCAGATCGCAGACCCCGACCAGCTCGGCGGCGCCCTCGGCGGCCAGCTCCCGCAGGGCGGGGAGATAGGTGCGGCCGTACCCGTGGATCCCGGCCACCACCACCCGCAACGGTCGGCTCATCGGCCACCTCCGGCGGTCGGTCCGGCGTCGTCCGCGACCACGGTCAGTCCGGTGGTGTCGAAATCCATTCCGTGGCCCGGGGTGCCGGTCAGCCGCAGCCTCGACCCCTCGATCCGCACCGGAAACGGCTCGCGCAGCATGCCGAGGGCCGCGAAGGAGGCGTCCTCGACCTCCTCCACCATCGCGGGGGAGGGCAGGGCACAGGCCAGCTGGCCCGAGATGTCCGGCAGCAGGTGGGGGTAGACGGGGACGTCGTGGACCCGGGCCAGCTCGACGATCCGGCGGAAGGGCGTGATGCCGCCGACCCGGGCGAGGTTGGGCTGCACCACGTCGCAGGCGCCGGCGGCCAGCCAGTCCCGGAAACCGTGCACGGTGCGGATGTTCTCGCCGACGGCCAGCGGGACGCCGCACTCCTCGCGCAACCGGAGGTGGCCGGTGAGGTCATCGGCGGGCAGCGGCTCCTCGATCCAGTGCGGGTCCAGGTCGGCCAGTGCCCGCAGCGCCCGCCGGGCGCGGAACAGGTCCCAGCGCTGATTGGCGTCGATCATCAGGCGCACGTCGGGGCCGACGATGTCGCGCACGGCCGCCACCCGCTCGACGTCCCGGGCCGGGTCGAGGTGCCCCACCTTGATCTTCACCGCCGGGTAGCCGGCCGCGGCCCAGCGGCGGGCCTGGTCGACCAGTTCCTCCAGCGGGTAGTGCAGGTTCACCCCGCTGCCGTAGACCGGCACGGAGTCGCGCCGCCGTCCCAGCTCGTCGGCCAGGGTGTGACCGGCCGCCCGGGCCCGCAGGTCCCACAGGGCGGTGTCCACCGCGGCCATGGCCAGGGTGGGGATGCCGCCGCCTCCCGCCTCGTGCAGGTGGGCCCACAGGGCGTCCCACACGGTCTCCGGGTGGGAGGGCAGCCCGATCAGGGCGTCACGCACGTCACCGGTGAGCAGCGCGTGCACGGCGGTCGCCCCGACCTGCGGGGTCCAGGTGAAGCCGGTCCCGGCCCGACCGTCGGCCAGCGTCACCTCGGCGAGGACGACGTGGTTGGCCGGCACGTCGGGCCCCCAGGGCCGGGGCAGGTCCACGCGGAAGGCACGGACCCGCAACCCGGTCACCGGCGGGGGGCCGGTCGGTGCCGCCGGGGGAGAGGGAGTGATGCCGCCGAACCCGGTGACCCCCGTCTCCCGGGTGAGCGGGGCGGAGGAGGTGGTCACGACGCGGCCCTCGCCAGGGCCAGACCGGCGTCGATGATCCGGGACAGCTCGGTCAGGTGCTCCCGGCCGAGGTCCACCAGCGGGGGCCGCACCGCGCCCACATCGTGGCCGCGCAGCCGCAGGCCGGCCTTGACCAGCGACACCGCGTAACCGGGGACCGTGCTGCGCAGCTCCACCAGGGGGGCGTAGAAGTCGTTCAGCAGCCGCCCGACCAGCTCCGGATCGTTCTCCAGCGCGCGGTTGAAGGCGGTGGCGACCTCCGGGACGAAGGCGAACGCGGCCGAGGAGTAGAGGTCCACGCCGATCGCGCGGTAGGCGGTCTGGGTCAGCTCGGCGGTGGGCAGACCGTTGAAGAAGGTGAAGTCCTCACCGAGCGCGGCGCGCACCGCCAGCACGATGCGCTGGACGCGGTCGATGTCGCCCAGGCCGTCCTTCAGGCCCACCACGCCGGGTATCCGCGCCAGCTCCACGGCCTCGGCGGGGGAGAGGACCAGCGGTCCGCGCTGGTAGAGGATGACCGGCAGGCCCACCGAGGCGACGGCCGCGACGTACTCGCGCAGCCCCTCGGCCGGGCCCTGCGCCAGCCACGGGGGAAGCAGCAGCAGACCGTCCGCGCCGGCCTCGGCGGCGGCCCGGGCGTGGTCCAGCGCGGTGCCCAGCGGGCCGCCGGCGCCGGCGAGCACCGGCACCCGACCGGCGGTCTCCCGGACGGCGGTGCGCACCACCAGCGCCTGCTCGTCGCGGGAGAGCGAGGTCAGCTCACCGGTGCCGCAGGCGGCGAAGACGCCGCCCGTGCCGTGCTCCACACCGGTGGCCACGTGGCGGGCGAGGGCGTCGGTGTCCACCTCCCCGTTGCCGTCGAAGGGGGTGACCGGGAAGAAGAGGACTCCCGTGAGTTTCATCGGATTCCCATCAAGATCGTGCCGGGGGCGGATGTGGCGGGCCGGCGTCCCGCTCCAGCGGGACGCGACGACCGGAGTCGGAGGATTCGGGGGACCGGTTACGTGACCGGTTCGGTGACCAGTTCGGTGCGCCAGCTGCGGGTGGCCCGCCACCCCAGGAGGCGCTCGGCCTTGGCGCTGGAGAACGCGGGCTCGGTGCCGGTCAGGGCGGCGGCGGCCTCCGTCGTCCCGGGGTGGAAGCCGGGCAGCAGCTCGGCGAGGGGTTCACGGGCCAGGGCGTCGGGGGCGCCGGCGAAGAAGACCTCCCCGTTGGGGATCGAGGGGAGCGCCTCCAGCAGGCGCTCGATCAGGTCGGAGCCGTCCCGTGCGTCCAGGTAGTTGAACAGCGAGGCGGCGGAGAGCGAGGGGTCGTCCAGCCGCTCGGTCAGGGTGTGACCGGTCTGAGTCGGGGCGCCGGCCCACTCCTCGGGGGCGATGACGAAGCAGGGGCGGACCGCCGCGAAGCGGGTGGCGTCCCCGGCGGCGAGGGCGAAGGAGGCCATGGTCTGCTCGGCTGCGAGCTTGGAGAGGCTGTAGGCGTTCCAGGGT
>NZ_VKHT01001120.1 GCF_014141535.1 Streptomyces alkaliphilus
CGGTCCGACCATACGGGGCCCGAACCCGGCCCCGGTGCCCGGCCGTTCGGTCCCTCCGACGCACCGCACGGCGGCTCCGCCGACTCCCCGGCCTCCCGTGGTGCCCCGGGTTCCACCCGTGTTCCCGGACCGACCCCCGCCCGTGAGGGGCGGGGCCGGCGCGGACCCGTCGGGCCGGCGGGAAATCGTCCGGCGCGCACGACGGAACACGCGCCCCGCGCCGGTACCGGATCGGGGGATGGTTCCCACCGCCCCGGCCGTCCGCGTCGCCTGGGGCGGCGCGTCCTTCCCCCGACGACGGGCCCCGTCACCGTGCCGGTCGCCCTGGCCGTGTGCGGTGTCGTGGTACTGGCCCTGATCGGGCAGGAGACCGGCGCCTTCGGTCTGGTCACCGGCCTGGCGCTCGCCGTCCTGCCCGTCCCGCTCATGGTGGCCCTGCTGCACCGGACCGCCTCGCTGGACGCCGCCTCGCGCGGCGGCCTGCTCTTCGCGCTCGGCTGGGGGGCGTGCGCCGCGACGCTGGTCGCGCTGGTCGCCAACGGCGTGCTCGTCCAATGGCTGCTCGCCGATCCGGCCGGGTTGCCGCGTCCCCGGGCGGACGCCCTGGAGTTGACGCTGGTGGCGCCGGTGGTCGAGGAGTGCGCCAAGGGCGCCGCCGTCCTGCTGCTGTGGCTGCACCGTCCGCGCGCCGTGCACGGGGTGCTGGCCGGGGTGTGCGCGGCGGCGATGACCGCGGTCGGCTTCGCCTTCACCGAGAACATCCTCTACCTGGGCCGGGCCGCCGCGGAGGACCGCCTGTTGGGCACACCCGCGGTGGATTCGGCGACGGCGGCCACCTTCCTGGTCCGGGTGGTGCTCGCCCCCTTCGCCCACCCGCTGTTCACCGCGCTCACCGGCCTCGGCCTCGGCCTCGCCGTGGTGTTGCCGCGCCGAAGGCGGGTGGCCCGGGCGGTGCTGCCCTGGCTCGGCCTGGGCGGCGCGATCGGCCTGCACTCGGCGTGGAACGGCGCCACCGGCCTGGGCACCGGCGGCTTCCTGCTGGTCTACGGCCTGCTGATGTTCCCCGCGCTCGCCCTGGTCATCGGCGCCTGCGCGCACGCCCGGCGCCGCCAACTGCGGGCCGTGCGGGAGGTGCTGCCGCGCTACGCCGGCCCCGAGCTGCCGGGGATGGGCGAGCCCACCGTGTTGGGCACCTCGCGGGGTCGCTCGCTCACCCGGCGGTTGGCCCGCCGGGACTGGGGGCGCGCCGGCGCGCGGGCCGTGATCCGCTACCAGGACACCGCCACCGAGCTGGCCCTGCTGTGCGACCGTGCGGAACGGCACGGCGGCGCGGGGACGGACGGCGCGGCGGGGGACTTCGCGCGGCGGGAGGCGGAGCTGCTGTGGCGGCTGACCCGGGACCGGGGCCCGGTGATCACCCGCGCGCTGCGGGGCGCCGCGCCGGCGGAGATCCACCCGGCGCGGCCCCCGGGCTGACCCGCGGGAGACGTCGGGGGTGGGG
>NZ_VKHT01001121.1 GCF_014141535.1 Streptomyces alkaliphilus
GGGCACGGCAGCGGGGGCGGGTTCCGCGTCGGTGTCCGGTGCCGGCGTCGCGGTGTTCCCGTCGGCGGTGTCGCCCGGGCCCGTGCCGCCCCCGGTGCCCACGGGCTCGCGTCGGGCCGCCGGGGCCGAGACGGTGATCAGGTCCCGGACCCCCACGATGTTGGGGTGCTCCAGGCCCAGCAGCGCGTGTCGTTCGTGGGCGAAGCGCTCGACCAGTTCGGGATCGGCGGCCAGGTCCTCCCGCATGACCTTGACGGCCACCGGACCATCGGGACCGTCGGCGAGCCAGACCGTGCCGGCGGAGCCGCGGCCCAGGACTCGGTGGAGGGTGTACTGGCTGCCGATGTTCCGTGCCATGCCGGGAGGCTACGACGCGAGGCGCGAACCGGGGACGGAAACCCGGGTTATTTGTCCGCATTTACCCGGAAAGACAGGTGGAAAATCTCCGGGGGAAGTCGACAAATTCCCGGGGCGGCCGTTCCCGGAGCCGCCCCGGGGGTGACGGCGCGTCAGCCACCGGGCAGGTTGTTCTGGAAGTCCTCCACCGTCTCCCGGGCACCCTCGGCGAAGCCGAGCATCTCCTGCAGGGAGGCGAACCACTCCTGCACCGTCTCCCAGAAGCTCCGCCCCTCCGCGACCCAGTCGGGCAGCGGCGTGAAGTTCCAGGCCACGAAGACGAGGGCGGCCAGGACCAGCACGATGATCAGGCAACCCTTCAGGCACCCCAGGCCGGGGATCCGAACGGGATTGGCGCTGCGGCGCGGCTCGCGACGGGGACGCGGTTCGCGCCGGGGCTCGGGCCTCGGCTGCGGGCGCGGCCGGGGCTCGGGACGGCGCGGCGGCTCGGGCTCGTACCGTTGCGGCCGGTCGTAACCCTCGGGTCCCCGATCCCGGGGAGCACGGCCGTAGCCGGGGTCGGCGGCCGGCAGGGGGCGCTGCGGCGGACGCGGTTCGCGCCGGGGCTCGGGTCGGGGCCGACGCTGCGGCGCCCGGTACAGGGGGTCCTGCGCGGGGTCCAGCGGCTGCACGGTGGTCTGTTCGTTGCGGTCGCGGGCCGCCCGCAGCTGGTTCTCCCAGGGGTGGGGCTCCTCCCGGCCCCCGGGGCCGCCGGATTCGCCGGGGCCGTCGAAACCTCCGGCCGGCATGACGCGGGTGGCGGCCGGGCCGTCCCGGTCGTCCGGGCCGCCGCCGGGGGCCGCGCCGGCGGCCGGGAGCACTCCGGTGGCGGCGTTCGGGTCCGTCCCGCCCACCCCGCCGGAGCCGCCCGGCAGGGCCTGCGTCGGCTCGGCGTCCGGCGGGCCGGAGGGCTCGCCGCCGGTACCCGGGACCCGCACCGGGTCGGGGGGCGGGGCCAGCAGCGCGGCGACGCCGAGTGCGGCGGTGCGTTCGTCGGGCCCCGCGTTGTCGGAGATGCCCGCCGCCACGGTGCGCAGGGCACGGGCCAGGTTCTCCGCCGAGGGGCGCTCCGTCGGGTTCTTGCGCAGGCAGCGCTCGAGCAC
>NZ_VKHT01001122.1 GCF_014141535.1 Streptomyces alkaliphilus
GTCGGGGACCCCGCCGGGTGGGCCCGCGGGGCCCGGGGTGCGTGTCACGGGGCCGGTCGGACGACAACCGTCCCACCGGCCCCGTGGTGGGGTGCCTACCCCGATCACCGCACGTCACGCCCGGTTCTCCGGGGAGCCGGGCGTGAGGACCCGGCCGGCCCGCTTCGTGGTGTCAGGCGGTCTCGCGGACCGCCCGGTCCAGGATGCGCAGGCCCTCGTCCAACTCCTCCGTGGTGATGGTCAGGGCCGGGAGGAGCTTGACGACCTCGCTCTGCGGGCCGGAGGTCTCCAGCAGCAGACCCAGCTCGAAGGCGCGGGCGCAGATGGCCGAGGCGCGCGCCGGGTCGGCGAACTCGATGCCCCAGACCAGGCCGCGGCCACGGTACGAGGCGCCGGCCCCGGGGTTCTCCCGCACGATCGCGGCCAGCGCGGCCTCCACCCGCTCGCCGCGGGCCAGGGTCTGCTTCTCGGTCTGGTCGTCGCGCCAGTAGGCGTCCAGGGAGGCGGCGGCGGTGACGAAGGCCGGGTTGTTGCCCCGGAAGGTGCCGTTGTGCTCACCCGGCTCCCAGACGTCCAACTCGGGACGGAACAGCGTGAGGGCCATCGGCAGGCCGTAGCCGCTGATGGACTTCGACAGGGTGATGATGTCCGGCACGATCCCCGCCTCCTCGAACGAGAAGAAGGAACCGGTGCGGCCGCAGCCCATCTGGATGTCGTCCACGATCAGCAACATGTCGTGGCGACGGCACAGGTCGGCCAGGGCGCGCAGCCACTCCGGACGGGCCACGTTGATGCCGCCCTCGCCCTGCACGGTCTCCACGATGACGGCGGCCGGCTGGTTCAGGCCCGACCCGGCGTCCTGCAGCAGTCGCTCGAACCAGATGAAGTCCGGGGTGCGGCCGTCGAGGTAGTCGTCGAAGGGCATCGGGGTGCCGTGCACCAGCGGGATGCCGGCGCCGGCCCGCTTGAAGGCGTTGCCGGTCACCGCCAGCGCACCCAGCGACATGCCGTGGAAGGCGTTGGTGAAGGAGACGATCGCCTCGCGGCCCTTGATCTTGCGGGCCAGTTTCAGCGCCGCCTCCACGGCGTTGGTACCGGTCGGGCCGGTGAACATCACCTTGTGGTCCATGCCGCGCGGTTCCAGGACCACGTCGCGGAAGGTCTCCAGGAAGGCGCGTTTGGCGGTGGTGGACATGTCCAGGCCGTGCGTGACGCCGTCGCGCTCGAGGTAGTCCAGCAGGGCGCGTTTGAGGACCGGGTTGTTGTGTCCGTAGTTCAGGGAGCCGGCGCCGGCGAAGAAGTCGAGGTAGCGGTGGCCGTCCTCGTCGAACAGGACGCTGCCGCGGGCGCGGTCGAAGACGGTGGGCCAGCCGCGGCAGTAGCTGCGCACCTCCGACTCCACGGACTCGAAAACGCTCAGGTCGGGCTGGGTGATGGTCACGCTGCTGTCTCCTCGCGGGAATGAAGGGGGCGGGGTGTACGGATGTGCGACCCGGGGG
>NZ_VKHT01001123.1 GCF_014141535.1 Streptomyces alkaliphilus
GGGCGCGGGGTGGCGGTCAACTGTCGAACCCCAGGCCGGCCCGGTCCAGCCCTCGGAGCCAGAGATTCCGGCGACCGGTGGCATCCTCCCGTCGCATCGCCCACTGGGTGATGCCGATACCCGCCCAGCGCACCGGCTCGGGAGGGAAGGGCAGCGGTTTCTCGCGCACCATCCGCGGGGCGGTGCGCTCGGTGCGTTCCCCGGCGAGGAGGTCGAGCATCACCTCCGCGCCGAATCGGGTGGCGCCCACGCCCAGGCCGGTGAAGCCGGCCGCGTAGGCGACCCGGCCCCGGTGGGCGGTACCGAAGAACGGCGAGAAACGCGAGCAGGTGTCGATGACGCCGCCCCATCGGTGGGTGAAGCGGACCCCATCCAATTGCGGGAAACAGGTCATGAAGTGCCGTGCGAGACGTTCGAAGGTCTCCGGGCGCTGCCACCGGGACTCGTCGGTACCCCCGCCGAAGTGGTACACCACGTCGTAACCGCCCCACAGGATGCGGTGGTCGGTGGTGATCCGGAAGTAGTGGAAGTGGTTGTTGGCGTCCGCCAGGCCCTGACGACCCCGCCAGCCGATCGCCTCCCGTTGCTCCGGCGTCAGGGGCTCGGTCATCAGCGCGAAGTCGTGCACGGGGGCGATCAGTGGCCGGACGCGGCGCAGGGGGGAGCGGAAGGCGTTGGTCGCCAGCACCGCCTGCCGGGCGAACACACGCCCGCGGGGGGTGCGGGCCGCCACGCCGGGGCCGCGCGAGGAGACCAGGTCGGTGGGGGTGCCCTCGTACACCCGCACACCGGCGGCCAGGCAGGCCCGCTTCAGGCCCCACACCAGCCGGGCAGGGTCGAGCATGGCGGTGCCGTGCCGGTCCCACAGGCCACCCAGGAAGGTGGGCGAGTTCACCTCGGCACGCATCTCGTCCCGGTCCAGCAGGTCGAAGCCGGACAGACCCGAGTCCCGGGCGTCGTCGCGCAGGGAGCGCAGTTCGGCCAGGTGGTGCGGGGCGGTGGCCACGGTGATCTCACCGGTGCGCTCGAAGTCGCAGTCGATGTCGTAGCGCTCGACCGTCTCCGCGATGGCGTCGAGGTTGACGGCGCCCAGCCGTTCCAGTTCCCGGACCTCCTCGGGCCAACGGGCCATTCCGTTGCCGAGGCCGTGGGTGAGGGAGGCGGAGCAGAAGCCGCCGTTGCGCCCGGAGGCCGCCCAACCGATCTCCCGGCCCTCGATGAGGACCACGTCCCGGTCCGGTTCGCGCTCCTTGGCGATCAACGCGCTCCACAGCCCGGTGTACCCGCCGCCGACCACCAGGAGGTCGGTGTGCTCCTCCCCGCTCAGGGGCGGCTCGGCAGCGGGTCGTTCGGGGGTGTCGAGCCAGGCCGGCACCGGCCGGGCGTCGGCGAGGGCACGGGCGACGACGGGATTCATGGCACCTGCGGCCATGGTTCTCAGCTCCTCGGGAACCGGGGGGAATGAAGTGGACGGGGGTGGACGGGGGTGGACTGGAG
>NZ_VKHT01001124.1 GCF_014141535.1 Streptomyces alkaliphilus
GGATGCGAGGGGCGAGGGGATCCCGGCGGGACCGGACGGTTCGCCGCCCGCACCGGCGGTCGCGGGGCGCGGGGACGCGGGTCGGGTACCGGCACCGGCCGCCCCGACGGCCTTCGCCGCGGCGAGCCCGCTGCGGACCGCCCCCTCCATGGTGGCGGGCCACCCGGTGGCCGTCCACGCGCCGGCGAGGAACAGACCCGGCAGGGCGGTGACGGGACCGGGCCGCAGCCGCCGGGTACCCGGGGCGGGGTCGAAGGTCGCGGTGCGCTCCCGGGTGACGAAGAGGTCCCGCACCCGGGCCGTCCGCGCGGCGGGGAGCGCCCGGGCGAGCGCCTCCAGGTAACGCTCCCGCAGTTCGGCGACCGGCAGGTCGATCTCCTCCCCCGCCGCCGACTGGGAGAGGACCAGGTACTGGCTCGCGCCGGCGTCGGGCAGATCGGCCAGGCCGGAGGCGACCGTGCGGTCGAAGACCCACTGCACCGGGGAGTTGAGCATCGCCAGGAACGGCTCGCGCAGCACCGGCCGGTCGTAGATCACGTGCACGTCGAGAATCGGGGCCGTGCCCAGTTCCGCGAGGCGATCGGGATCGGCCAGCGCGCCGGCCGGCAGCAGCGCGCGGGTGGCGTCCTGCGGCAGGGCCAGCACCACGGCGTCGGCGCCGATCCCGTCCCCCGGGCCGTCGGGGGCGCCGGTCGCGGCCGGTCCTCCGGCGGGACGCAGGTCCGCCCACCAGCCGCCGTCGGGCGACCGGCGCACGCCGCGCACCCGGGTGCGCGTCAGCACCCGGACCCCGGCGCGTTCCAGGGCCCGCCCGGCCCGGTGGTGGTGGATCTCCCCCAGCGGGACCTCCGGCAGGCCGATGTCGGCGGCCCCGGCCTCGCTCAGCAGACCGGTGCGGAAGACCATCGCGGCCAGGGCGAGCGAGACCTCGTCGGCGCGGGCGTTGAGGGTGGCCACCCCCACCAGGTCCCACAGCGCCGCCACGGCGGCGGCGCCGGCCCCGTGCTTGCGCAGCCAGGAACCGAAGGAGAGGCGGTCCGCCTCGGGGTCCTCCGGGTCCAGTCGGCGCAGCGCGACCGCGGCGCGGACCACCGAGGCCCGGTCGGCGACCGACAGGTGCGGATAGCGGGCCAGGGCCCCGGCCAGGTGCAGGGGGGCGGGCAGCCCGGAACGGCGCAGCCGGCCGAGCCGGCCGGTGCGGACGTCGAGCACCGGCACGTCCAGTCGGGGTTGAAGGGGCGCCAGGTGTTCGGCCCCGACCCGGCGCAGGAAACCCCGGTAGGCGGTGCAGCAGCGCAGGTAGACGTGCTGACCGTTGTCCACGGTCAGCGGTCCGGGCTCCCGGTCCCGGGTGAAGGAGAAGGCCAGGCCGCCCAGCCGGGGGCGGGACTCCACCAGGGTGACGGGGCGTCCCCGGTCGGCGAGGGCGAGGGCGGCGGTGATCCCCGCCAGCCCTCCGCCGACCACCAGGACGTGCCCGGGGCGGATACCCCC
>NZ_VKHT01001125.1 GCF_014141535.1 Streptomyces alkaliphilus
CTCCCGGGGCTCCGCCCCGACCGCCCGCCGGGAGGAGCCCCCGCTCGACCCCGCCACGCTCGCGCTGCTGGAGGGCATGACCGGCACGGCCGCCCTCGTCCTGGGGCGCGGGCTGGACATCCTCGCCTGGAACGACCTCGCCGCCGGCCTGTTGACCGACTTCGGCCGTTACCCGGCCCGGGAGCGCAACCTCGTCCGGCTCGCCTTTCGCGATCCGGAGGTGCGCGGCCGGTACGCGGAGTGGGAGAGGGTCGGCGCGCAGTGCGTCGCCCACCTGCGGATGGAGGCCGCTCGGTACCCCGAGGACCCCGGGCCGGCCCGTCTGGTGGAAGAGCTGTCCGAGGTCGACGCCGACTTCCGGCGCTGGTGGTCGGGGTACCGGGTGCGCGCTCACACCACCGGCCGCAAACGGTTCATCCACCAGGTGGTCGGCGAACTCGACCTGGACTTCGGTGTGATGGATCTGCGCGGCGCCGAGGACCGGAGCCTGGTGGTGTACGGCGCCGAGCCCGACTCCCCCTCCGGGGAGGGCCTGGCCTTCCTCTCCGGCTGGACCGGCCGGGGTCGTCACCGGCCCGGATCGGACCGGGAACCGACGCGCGGCCCGGGGGACCGGGGCGGCGTCGCCTGAGCCCCGGGCGGCCCCGCGACCCGACGACCCGGCGGGCGGCACCCACCGGGCCCCGCGGCGGGGCCGGGGCGCACGCTCCCGGCGCGACACCTTCCGGCCCGTGGGCCCGTGGGCCCGCCGGCGCCCCGGACCGGTGACCGGTCTCGGGCCCCCGGCCCGGTCAGGGTCGGCGCGGGCCGGGCAGCCGGTCGAGCAGGCCGGTGCGGACGGCCAGCGCCGCCGCCTCCAACCGGGAGGTCGTCCCCAGCTTCGACAGCAACCGCTGCACGTGGGTGCGGGCCGTGCTCGGCGCCACCCCGAGACCGGTGGCGATCAGCCGGGTGTCCTCGCCCTCCACGATGCGGCGCAGCACGTCCGCCTCGCGCTCGGTCAGCAGCCCCGCCAGCCGGGACCCCTCGGCGTCCGGCGCCGAACGCGGGTTCAGCAGTTCGGTGAACGCCTCCCGCAACAGTTGCGGCGCCACCGCCGGTTCCCCCGAACGGGCCCGGGCCATCGCCCGCTCCACGCCCTCGACCCGCTCGTCCTCGCGCACGTATCCCCTGGCGCCGGCCGCGAAGACCGCCGCCACCCCGCGCGGACGCGGCACCGGACCGAGCACCACCACCGCCGTGCGGGGACTCTCCCGGTGGATGCGGGACAACGCCTCCAGCGCGCCGTCCGCCTCCGGCGCGGCGGTGCCGAACAGACACACCTCGGGCTGCTTGGCGGCCACCAGCTCGGCCGCCCGGGACAGCGGGGCCGCGACGGCCGGCACCCGGTGGCCGCGCACCCGCAGCGCCGAGGCCAACGCCTCGGCCACCAACCGGCGGTCGTCCACGACCACCACCCGCACGCTCGTCACGTCCTCCCCCTTCGGAACC
>NZ_VKHT01001126.1 GCF_014141535.1 Streptomyces alkaliphilus
CGGTGAGCCCGACCCGGTGCCGCAGCCGCCGACCCCGGGCCCCCTTCCCGAACCGGAACCCACACCGCAGCCGGGCCGGTGACGGGCCTCACGCCGGTCGCCGCCCCCTTTCGGGGCGGCGACCGGCACCCCGTGGCCCTAGGATGCATACATGTCGAAGGTTCTGAATAAACTTCCAGTCGGCGAGCGGGTCGGCATCGCGTTCTCGGGTGGCCTGGACACCTCCGTCGCGGTGGCGTGGATGCGCGAGGGCGGCGCCGTTCCCTACGCGTACACGGCCGATGTCGGCCAGTACGACGAGCCGAACCTGGACGACGTGCCCGCCCGCGGCCTCGCCTACGGTGCCGAGCGCGCCCGGCTCATCGACTGCCGCGAGGCACTGGTGGAGGAGGGGCTGGCCGCGCTGACCGCCGGTGCCTTCCACATCCGGTCCGCCGGTCAGACCTACTTCAACACCACCCCGCTGGGCCGCGCCGTGGTGGGCACCCTGCTGGTGCGGGCCATGCACGAGGACGAGGTCTCCATCTGGGGCGACGGCTCCACCTACAAGGGCAACGACATCGAGCGGTTCTACCGCTACGGCCTGCTCGCCAACCCCGACCTGCGGATCTACAAGCCCTGGCTGGACCGGGACTTCGTGACCGAGCTCGGCGGCCGACAGGAGATGTCCGTTTGGCTCTCCGAGCGGGACCTGCCCTACCGGGACTCCGCCGAGAAGGCCTACTCCACCGACGCCAACATCTGGGGCGCCACCCACGAGGCCAAGCGCCTGGAGTACCTCGACACCCCGCTGGAGATCGTCTCCCCGATCATGGGCGTCCGCTTCTGGGACGAGGCCGTGGAGATCCCGGCCGAGGACGTCACCGTGGACTTCGAGTACGGCCGTCCGGTGCGGATCAACGGCAAGGCGTTCCCCTCCGCCGTGGACCTCGTCCGGGAGGCCAACGCGATCGGCGGCCGGCACGGCCTGGGCATGTCCGACCAGATCGAGAACCGCGTCATCGAGGCCAAGAGCCGCGGGGTGTACGAGGCCCCGGGCATGGCGCTGCTGCACATCGCCTACGAGCGGCTGCTCAACGCCATCCACAACGAGGACACCGTCGCGATGTACCACGTGGAGGGGCGCCGGCTCGGGCGGCTGCTGTACGAGGGGCGCTGGTTCGACCCGCAGGCGCTCATGTTGCGCGAGAGCCTCCAGCGCTGGGTGGGCTACCCGGTCACCGGCAGCGTCACCCTGCGGCTGCGGCGGGGCCAGGACTACACGATCCTGGACACCACCGGCCCGCAGCTGAGCTACCACGCGGAGAAGCTGTCCATGGAGCGCAGCCACGAGCAGGCGTTCTTCCCGGACGACCGGATCGGCCAGCTGACCATGCGCAACCTCGACATCGCCGACTCCCGGGCCAAGCTGGAGCAGTACGCCGCCGGCGGCCGGCTCGCGGCGTGGAAGGGCCTGATCGGCGAGCCCGCGCCGGGTGGGGCGGAGGCC
>NZ_VKHT01001127.1 GCF_014141535.1 Streptomyces alkaliphilus
GGTGATGACCAGCCGGGCTTTCGACATGCCCGAACATCAGCAGCTCGCGTCGGTGTCCTGGATGTCCTGAGACATCATGTCCTCAATGTCCTGAGACATGCGTCCTGGATGTCGTGAGACTGCACACAGATGATTGAATCAGAACCGGATCGATGTGCGAACTCATCATGACTCACACCCATTGGATGACATCGGCTCCCCGACCCCTTCGAGCCATTGCCACAAATACCCGAAAACTCCCCAAAAGGCACTTCGGGTCGCCATGACGCAACGAACGCCCCCTCGGCGCCCACCGAAGTCGTTACCGGGAAGGGCGGTTCGGACGCCCCGACGAACGGCCCCGGGCCGCCAGGAGCACCAGGGGTGCCGGGAACCCGGCGGGGCCCGGAAACGACATGTATGCCGAGGGAGGGCACCCCCGGCGCCGGAAACGGGATGAAGGGTTCGTTGATGAGGCTGGAAAGAGCGGGAACGACCGACCCCCCTCACTCCGAGGGCTCCGGGAAAACCGGGGACGCAGGGCCCTCTCGGGGGGTGAGGCCCCTGACGGTCCCGCTGACCGGCGTGATGGCGTTCTCGATGATGCAACTGTTCCTGATCGGGGCGCTGGGCCCGCGACTGACCGGTGAACTGGGCATCTCCCCGGTGGTGCTGGGGCTGACGACCACCCTGGGCTTCGGTACGGCCGCCCTGCTCTCCCCCCTCGGCGGCCGGGTGGTGGACCGGGTGGGGCCGCGCCGCTCGCTGGTGATCCTGCTGACGATCACGGCGGGGCCCTGGCGATGATCGGCGCGGCGCCGGGCCCGGGGCTGTTGCTGGCCGCGGTCGCTCTGGGAGGTCTGCCCCAGGCGTTGGCCAACCCTGCCACGAACAAGGCGATCCTGGCCGCCGTGCCGAAGCCGGGCCGGGGAGCGGTGACGGGCCTCAAGCAGTCCGGCGTCCAGGCCGGCGCCTTCGTCGCGGGACTCCCTTTGGCCGCGCTGGCCGCCGTCGCCGGGTGGAGGGTCGCGGTGTGGGCGGTCGCGGGGGCGGCGGTGATCGCCGCGCTGTGGGCCACGCGACTCCTGCCGGCCGACCCGCGGGTGGCCTCGGTTCCCGCCCTGCGGGCCCCCCGGGGGGCGATCGCCGTGCTCGCCGTCTTCTCCGTGTTCCCGGGCTGCGCCATCGCCTCGGTGAACACCTACATCGCGCTCTTCGGCACCCAACGGCTCGATCTGGGAGCGACCACCGCGGCCGCGCTGGTGGCGGTCCTGGGGGTGACGGGGATCGCCGGTCGCGTGGTCTGGTCACGGGTGGCCGCGGACCCGGTCCGCGCGGTGTGGCTACCGGGTCTGCTGTCTGTGGGTTCGGTGGGCGCGGCCGTCCTGCTGGCGGTCTCCCCCGCTGCGGCTCCTCTGGTCTGGCCGGCGGCGGCGGCCGTCGGACTCCTGGCGGTGGCGGCCAACGCGGTCTCCATGGTGCTGGTCATCCAGCGGTCGGGGGCGGGC
>NZ_VKHT01001128.1 GCF_014141535.1 Streptomyces alkaliphilus
GGGTAGGCGGGGGTCGGGGAACCGGATGACCCGACGGTACGGCGTGTCGCGCCTCCAAGGGCTTCGACCTGCGTAAACGCCGCGGTGACCGGCCGTGCCGACGCGCGGGGGCGCCCCCGTGGTCGGACAATGTGGTGATACCCCGAAGGGGGCTGTATTGCCGGGGTGCCGGGTTGCCGGCGGCGCGGCGGAGAGCCGAGGCGAGGATGGCGGAGCGTGCTGCGGAGACGACCGAGGAGCGGAGACCGTCCGGCCGCCCCCGCCGGCTCCGGCTCCCGCGTCGCCGGTGGATCGTGGCGGTGATCATCCCGCTGGCGGTGCTCCTCGTCGCGGGGGTCACCGCGGGCACGCTGTGGATGCGGCTGGACCGCAACATCGGCGAGGTGGACATCGACGCCGCGCCCGAGGCCGACCGCCCCCGCGACCTGCCCAACGGCTCCCTGACCTTCCTGGTGCTGGGCTCCGACGCCCGCCCCGGCGGCGACGGTGGGGACGGCGAGGATGGGGACGGCGAGGAACCCGACACCACCGACGCCAACCCCGAGGACGGGGAGGGCGACGGCACGGTGGGCGGCGGCGGCTCGCCGGACACCGGCGGGGCGGTGAACGCCGCCGACGCCGCCGACGCCGGGACCGAGGGCTCCGGGGACTCCGGGGACGACGCCCGCGCCGACGCCGCGATGGTCGTCCACATCGCGGCCGACCGCACCACCGCCTCCGTGGTGTCGATACCGCGCGACACCCTGGTCTCCCGACCCGAGTGCGCCCGTCCCGACGGCACCACCGCCCCCGCCGAGGACCGCGCGATGTTCAACGAGTCGCACGCCGTCGGCGGCCCGGTCTGCGCGGTGCGCACCGTGGAGGAACTGACCGGCATCCGCATGGACCACTACGTCGAGGTCGACTTCGAGGGCTTCGAGAAGATCATCGACGAACTGGGCGGCGTCGAGGTCACCGTCACCCGGGCCGTCCGCGACCGGCACAGCGGCCTGGACCTGGCCGAGGGCACCCACCTGCTGGACGGCGGCGACGCGCTGGCCCTGGTGCGCACCCGCAAGACCGTCGGCGACGGCAGCGACCTGGGCCGCATCCAGCTCCAGCACTCCTTCCTGCAGGCCCTGATGGTGCGCGTCGCGGACCTGGACCTCTTCGACAGCCCGCGCCGGGTCTACCGCCTCGCCGACACCACCACCTCGGCGATCACCACCGACACCGGCCTGTCCTCCGTGGGCCGGCTGGCCTCCCTGGGGCGCACCCTGCGGGACATCGGCCCCGAGGGGCTGGAGATGGTCACCCTCCCGGTGACCTACGACGAGGAGGACCCCAACCGGGTCCGACCGCTGGAGCCGGAGTCGGAGCGCCTGTGGGAGGCGCTGCGCGCCGACCGACCGATCCCCGAGGACATCATCGAGCGCACCCCCGCCGAACGGGAGGCCGCCTCGGTCGTCGAGGACCCGGAGGGCGACGGGGGCTCCGGGGACGAC
>NZ_VKHT01001129.1 GCF_014141535.1 Streptomyces alkaliphilus
GGCGGGGACGGCGGCGGGCTTCCGGCGGTCATCGCGGACCCGCCCCACCGTCCGGCGCCGGACGGCGGTCCTCCGCGGCCGGCCCCGGCCGGATGGTCGGGGCCCCCGGCGGGGCGACGCGGTGGGACCGGCGCAGGAACACCCGGGCACCGGCGGGCAACGCGGGACGACCCCCGGCCCCCGGGACCCCGTCCGGTCCGGAGGGCCCGGGCACCAGGCCGGCGCGTGCCGGGCCGTCGGAACCGGGGGGAAACGGAACCGGAAGGGCGACGGCGCCCGGGTCGGCTCCCCCGGCGGGGTGCGGGCCGGACGCGGGCAGGTCCGGCAGGAGCGTGCGGTAGAGCCCGCGCACCGCCGCCGTGGCGCCCCGCAGGTCGTGGTGCCGGCGGACCCGGCGGCGGACCGCGACGCCGATGCCGACGCGTCCCGGCGGGTCGGCCAGCAGCCCCACCACCGCCGAGGCCAGTGCCCGCGGGTCCCCCGGCGGCACCAGGCAGCGCCCGAGGTGCTCCTTCGGCAGGCACTCGCGGGCCCCGGCGACGTCGGTGAGCAGCACCGGCCGACCGCAGGCCATCGCCTCCAGGGGGGTCAGCGCCATCCCCTCCCACCGGGAGGGCTGGACGACCAGATCGGCGGCGGCGTACCAGGGGCGGGGGTCGTCCACGGCACCGGTGAACAGGACGCCGCGCGGGGCCGTGGCCCGCAGCGCCTCACCCACCGGACCGTCACCGACCAGCACCAGGCGGGCGTCGGGGAGCCGGCGCAGCACCCGCGGCCAGGCCCGCAGGAGCACGTCCTGGCCCTTCTGTCGGCACAACCGCCCGACGCACACGACCAGGGGCGCGCGCGGCGGGACGGCGTGGACGGCGTGGAGCCCGGCGCGAACCCCGCGGCGGGCGGCGGAGTCCAGGGGGGTGAAGCGGGCGGTGTCCACCCCGTTGGGGATCACCGCTCCGTCCGCGACCACCCCGGCGCGCAGGCCGGCGGCGCGCTCCGCGTGGCTCACCCACAGCAGCCGGTGTGTCCAACGGGTGGCGTGTCGCTCCCAGCGGACGGCGAGGGGACGCACCGGCCCGGCGGCCTCGAAGGACCAGGCGTGGGGTTGGAAGACGGTGGGGTACCGGCCGCGCAGGGCGAGCCGTCCGGCCAGCCCCGCCTTGGCGCTGTGCAGGTGGATCAGTCGGGGGGCCAGGGTCTCGACCGCCCGGAGCACGTCGGCGGTCTCGCGGGCCAGGCCGGGGCCGGGTTCGCGGCCGGCGGGCCAGGGCAGCACGAGCGTGCCGAGGGCCCGGGCGGCACCGGCGAGGGGGCCGGTGGGCGGACACAGGAGTGCGGGCCGCAGTCCGGCGGATACCTGATCACGCAGCAGGTCCAGGACGACGCGCGCGACTCCGCCGCCGGTGGGCTGCGCGACGTGCAGCACGACGGGTGTCGCGGGGGCGGGGTCGGACGTCCGGGTGCGGGCACCGGCACGCGCCGGTGC
>NZ_VKHT01000113.1 GCF_014141535.1 Streptomyces alkaliphilus
GGGGGCGACGCCGCGGGATTGGCGGTGAGCACGAGCCCGCCGGAACCGTCTCCGGCCTGGCGGCGGGGGAGCGGGCCCTGCCGGTCGCGAAGGGAGCGGAAGAGGTAGTCGTAGGCACCGTCGAGGGTCAGCAGGCGTGCCCCGCGAGGGTCGCCCTGGTCGAGCAGCCTGATCAGCTCGCCGGTCAAGGCGGTGTGTTCGGCGTGCTCGGGGGCGAGGGCGAGCTGTTCGGCGGAGGCGAGGAGATACATGCCCTGTACGGCGGGCAACTGGTGGAGGGGGGAGCGCGCCGGGGTATCCGCACTGAGCGGGCCGACCGCGCGCCCCGAGTAGCAGCAGTCCAGCATGACCACGATGGACGGTGCCCGGCACAGACTGAGCGCCTCGCGCACCGAGGTGAGCGACAGTGCCTGGTGGGCGGCCATGCCGGGGGTGAGCCGGCCGGTGCCGCGGGCGGCGAAGTACAGCTCGTCGCCGGGCCCCAGCAGGCCGTGGCCCGCGTAGTAGAGGAGCAGCGCGGATTCGGCGCGCCGCGCCTCCTCGGTGATGGCCGCGGCCATGGTCCGTGCGTCGGGAGGGTCGATGAGGACCCGTAACCGGTCGTCGGTGACGCCGCAGCGAGCGCGGAGGCGGTCGGCGAGTGCCGTGACGGTGCGGGGCACCGCGGGCACCGGTGGAAGGTCCGGGCCGTCGTGGGTGCCGGTGCCGATGAGGAGCACCCGGGCACCGGGCGCGGCGAGCGCCGCGGTCTTCGGCGTGCGGCCCGGTGTGGGTCCCGGCGTCATGTCTGCTCCCGGCCGGGGTCCGGTGCGGCGGTCGCCCCGCCCGGTTCCAGGGCTCGGACAGTGGTGGCGATCAGCTCGCGTACCTCGGGCTCGGCGAGCCCTTGGACGCGGGTGGCGGTGAACTCCAGGGAGGCGCCGTCCGCTCGCTCCAGCCGCACGGTGACGTCGCCGCGTCGGCTGCGCAGCCAGGCCACCACCGCGGTGACCAGGGAGCCGGCCACGCCGCCGGAGCCCAGGGCGATGGCGAGGCCGTCCAGCACGGGACCCAGCGCGCCGGGTGGGGGCGGGCTTTCGCGGGGTGAGACGCGGCCGCGCAGCCCGGGCTCGTCGGCGAGCCAGGACCGCAGTGCACGCGTCGCGTCCTCGGCGGTCGCGGCCGACGAGGCACGCACGGCCCGCAGCGTGACGGTGGCCGTCCCCCCTGGTCCACTCATTTCGGCATCCCCCGGTCCCGGCACCCGCCTCAATTCCCCGGGCGGGCAACGACGTTGAACGGAATCGTGCGCTCTGGCGCCGGTTCACAGAGTAGACCGGAGCGGGCTTCCGGTCACCGGGCCGTGAGCAGGCCCGGCGGCGACCATGCCGGTCCGATACCTCCGCGGAGCGCTTCCGGGACATGGGCTCACGGCCCTGGCGGGAGCGGTGAGCCCACCCCCGCTCCACCCGACGACTGCCTTTCGAACGACACGGAAGCTCCTCCACGTTCAGCATCAAGAACACCCCATGCCCGCACGCACGTCATACCCGCACCCGCTACCCCGGACTCGACCGACACCCCCGCCCGCAAAGCGCTTCCGAACGTGAGCGACGCGGCCGGGTATCTCCGCCTCTCACCCCACACGCTCCACGTCCGGCGCCACCGCAGCCAGGGCCCGCCGGGCTTCCGCACGGGCACCGCGGACGCGTCGTGTACGGGCCGGAAGCCGTCCCGGTCGCGGCGGGTGCGATCGCCCCGCCGGGGGAGAGCGGTGCCAACGGCGCTCGCGTGTGGGAGTCGTCCCGGGAGCACGGTTTCCACGCCCTGCGCCACTTCCACGCCTCCGAGGAGTTGGAGGCGGGAGAGTCGGTCGTCTCCCCGGCACGGTGGTCGGGGCACTCCGACCCCGGGTTCACGCCGCGGAAGTACTCCCACTTCCCGCCCCGCGCCGGCGCACGGGGCAGCGCCGCCATCGACGCGATCCTCGCGTAGCCGGGGTCGGCCCGCGGGGCCCGGGGAGCGTGGCTCCCGGCCCACCGCGGGACCGAAGCCCCGGGGAAGTCCCGGGGATGCCGCCGCTGACGGAGGACCCCTCGGTCCCACTCGACGTGGGGCAGCACGGTGGGGTCGGTGCTCTGCATGGGGTCGGCCTTACTTCTCCCCGGTAACGGACGGAGCGCTTTCGCTCCCGCGGGGATGGTCCTGGCGCACTCCGGCCACGGCCGTCCCGACCGAACGCGCCCATCCGACGCGCGCCGCCGGCGTGCTGCGCAGCGCGGTCGCGCGGTGGGCCCGGCGCATCATCGCGCGGACCACGAACGGATGGAAACGCCGTACGGCCGGACAGCGGCCCGGGACCGTCCCGGGCGGGGCGGCGTTCAGACGGTGTACTTGTCGGCGTGCCGGAGCGCCGCGTCGAGGATGGCCAGGCCCTGCCACGCCTCCTCCTCGGTGATGCTGCACGGAGGCACCACGTGGATGCGGTTGTAGTTCCACACGGGGTACATCCCGCTTTCCATGCATGCCGCGACCACCTCGTCCACGGGGCGGGCCGCGGCTCCCCCGGCGGCATACGGCACCAGCATTTCCCTCGTCTCACGGTTGCGGACGAGTTCCACCGCCCAGAAGACCCCGAGCCCGCGCACCTCGCCGACCGAGGGATGCCGTTCGGCGATCTCCCGCAACCCGGGGCCGAGCACCCGCTCCCCGATGCGCGCGGCGTTCTCCAACATCCCCTCTTCGCGCATCACGGTGATCGTGGCCACGGCGGCGGCACAGGCGAGCGGGTGACCGGAATACGTCAGTCCCCCCGGATAGGCACTGTCGCGGAAGGTCTCGTGGACGGCCTCGGAGAGAAGAACCCCGCCGAGCGGGACGTAGCCGGAGTTCACCCCTTTGGCGAAGGTGAGCAGGTCCGGCGTCACCCCCCAGGCGTTGATGGCGAACCACTCCCCGGCGCGACCGAATCCGGACATCACCTCGTCCGCGATGAACATGATCCCGTGGCGGTCGCACAGTTCCCGGACGCCGGCCAGGTAGCCGGGCGGGGGTACCAGGACGCCCGGGGTGCCGACGATGGACTCCAACACGATCGCGGCGATGGTGTCCGGACCCTCGAAGGCGATCACCTCGGCCAGATGGGCCAGGGCACGCCGGCACTCCTCCTCCTCCGTGGTCGCGTGGAAGTGCGAGCGGTAGAGGTAGGGCCCGAAGAAGTGGGAGACGTTGGCCGTGGTGTTGGCCGAGTTCTCATTGGCCCAGCGTCGGGGGTCCCCGGTCAGACTGATCGCGGTCGAGGTGCCGCCGTGGTAGGAGCGGTAGGCGGACAACACCTTGGGCCGTCCCGTGTGCAGCCGGGCCATGCGCACCGCGTGCTCGTTCGCGTCGGCTCCGCCGTTGGTGAAGAAGACACGGCTGAGCTCTCCGGGCGCGATCTCGGAGATGAGTCGCGCCGCCTCCCCGCGCTTGTCGTTGGCGAACGTCGAAGCGATCATGCAGAACCGGTCGGCCTGCTCTTTGATGGCGGCCACCACCTTGGGGTGCCCGTGCCCGATGTTGGTGTTGATGAACTGCGATGAGAAGTCGAGGTAACGCTTGCCCTCGTAGTCCCAGAAGTACCGCCCAAAGGCCCCGGCGATCGGAATGGGCGCCACGTCGCCCTGTGCCTCCCAGGAGTGGAAGAGGTGGGCCCGGTCATCCGCGACGACGCGGGCCCCCGTCGCGGGTGAGGGGATCCCCTCGGGCGACCGGGTGATCGACAGTCCTTCGGTGGTCATCGGTTACCTCTGTTTCCATGGGCCGTGGTGAACACGTTCTCTTTTTCGAGGAAGTAGTGAATGTCGGCGTCCGCCGCCTCCAGGAGGGTTCTGCCGGGAGCGCCGGACCGCTCCAGACAGGCGGCCTGACGGCGGCGCACGGCAGGGGAGAAGGGCAACCCTCCGCACTCGGCGTAGCGGATGGCACCGGATCGATCACGCCGGGGCACGATGTGGGACCGGGCGTGGACGCTGGCGCTGAAGGGGATGTCGAGGGTTCCCTCTCCGAAGCCCGCCTCGATTCCCGCGAAGAGGTCCGGGGCGCCGAGCACCGGCTCCACGATCTCGGTGACCTCCCGCTCGATCCAGTGCTGTTCCTCGGCGATCCGGTCCTCATCCAGCCGCACGAAGTCCAGCATCTCCGAGGCCCCCAGCGCGGTCATCCGGATGCCGTCTGCGTTGACCGCGGCATCCGGGATGCCGTAGGCCTCCTGGACCGTCTTGCTGATGACCTTGGTGGCCCCACCCAGCCGAGCGGTCAGGCCTCCGTGGAGGATCAGCAGTCCGGCGAACTCCGGTGTCCGGGGGAAGACACCCATGAACTCGTGGAGCACGGGATACACCTCGACGTCTTCGTCCAGGTACCGGGCCGCCAGGGATCGGATCGCACGCAGGGCGGCGACATCCTGGTGGATCTCCCCGCCCTGCGGGTAGGAGACGGACAGGCACCGGACCCCCTCCCGGACTGCGGCAAGCCCTTCCAGCAGGGTCATGGCCAGGCTGACGGACGGTGGGACGAGGACGGCGGTCAGGGTTCCGAACAACTCGCGGTCGATCATCACCCCGGCCTCGGCCAGCGTTCCGCACACCGCGTCCACCCGCTGCCAGGCGCGAAGCGAGTGCCCGAGCGAAACGTCCTTGGAGTACGGAAGGTTGTAGCCGATACCGCCTCCCTCGAAGGAGGTGATGCCCGCGGCCATCGCCACCGCGAAGAGTTCCCGCGGGTCCGGGGAGCCGTGCCGCACCTCCAGTGGCACGGGAACCGACCGGATGAGTTCCCGCACCCGCTGCCATCCGTGGGCCACCAGGGGATAGCCGTTGAGGCCCGTGGGGTCGGTGCGCAGCAGGGTCGACGCCACGTCGAACCGCCGCAACCGGGTGTGGGAGTCCACCGTGACGGACAGAATGGCCGGACCCGCCTCGTTCAGCGTGCGCAGCAACTCCAGCATCTCCGGATGACCGCCCACGCCGCAGCGCGGCTGGACGGCGGGTCGTCCGGTGCGTTCGGCCTCACGCAGGACATCGCACACGAACGGTGTCGACGTACGGTCCGCACCGAACTCCCGCAGGGCGCGGAAGTTGGCCAGCGTGTCCCGCGGGCCGGGCAGTCGTGCGGCGATCTCCGACGGGAGACCGAGATCGTCCGTGTCAGCCATGCTGCGGCTCTGCCACCTTCGTGGCGCGCAACATGTCCAACAGCAACACGATCCGGGAGGCGTCGGTCAGGATGTGGTCGACGCCCAGGTCGAGCAGGCGTCTGCGGTCGGAAGAGCTCTTGCGGCTGCCGACGGATATGTTGCCGCCGACGATGACCGGTCGGCCCAACCGCCCTGCGGCCCGCAGAGCCGGGAGGCCCTTCAAGTCCTGGTACGCGTGGCCGTTGAGGCTGCCGATCAGCACCGCCTCGGCCCGGGGGTGGAGGTCGAGGGCGTCGGCGAACTCGCTCAGCGGTGTGCAGACCCCGAGGTTCACCACCACGAAGCCCTGTTCACGGAGCTGCATGCCGATCAGATGGTTGGCCACCGCGTGGGCATCGCTCTCGGCCACGCCGAGAATCACCAGACGGGCGCCCGGGGACGCGTTCATAGCTCTCTCTTCACAACTCTGCGGGATACGGTCACAGGGGTCAGTCATCGAACGCCGCGAACAGTTCGCGATGGCTGACCTCCGCCAGCCGGTCGGGATGGAACTCCTCCGGGTCCGCCGCGCGCAGTGAGTCGAAGACGTGGTCGATGGCGGGCACGAGACCCCAGACATGGTGGTACGGGGGCCATCCGGGAGTACCGCGGACATGGTCGTCCTCCCGGGCGAAGAGGTAGTTGGCCCA
Organism: Streptomyces alkaliphilus; assembly: GCF_014141535.1. Taxonomy (GTDB): domain Bacteria; phylum Actinomycetota; class Actinomycetes; order Streptomycetales; family Streptomycetaceae; genus Streptomyces; species Streptomyces alkaliphilus. The sequence goes on from NZ_VKHT01000113.1 coordinate 5,845, forward strand.
CTCCCTGCTCATGGGGTGCCGATGGTGGAAGTCATGGACCACCGTGTCGCCTGTCAACACCAGATACCGTGCGGGGAAATGGACCAGCAGCATCCTGGCCCCCCACCGGAACCACGCTGCGGCGCGGCGTCGGGTCGGGAGGTCGGGGGACGGAGCGGTCTCACCGATGAAGATGGCATTGGTGAGGCCCGCGAAGTACTCCCTGCCCCTGCGGGGCGCCTGCCCGGGGGCCGGGAAGGTGTGCTTCACACACAGCCGCAGGACGTTCACGACCTGGTAGAACAGAGTCATCGGCAGCACCCAGGCGACCAGCAGGAAGAGCCAGAAGTCCAGCCACAGGGAGAGAAGGAACAGGGCCGTCAGCCCCACCGCCGTGCCCACCCGCCAGGCAGGGGTCGCCGAGTGGAAGTAGGAGCGGACCCGGGCTGCCAGAAAGCGACAGTGGAACCGCCCGGAGACCAACTTCCCCAGGACGGTGCGCCACATCCGGCGCCGACTCATGCCCGGACGCAGTTCCAGGCTGACCAGGAACGCCTGGACCGTGGGGTCCCGCAACGTCATGTGGTGCAGGGCGTGGTGGTCCCTCACGTGCTCGTCCCGGTAGCGGCCGAAGTCCTGGATCAGGAGCACCGCCGCGATGATCCGGCCCAGCAGGGTGTCCGCCCGGCGCCGCCCCCACATGTTCATGTGCGCGCATTGGTGGTAGATCATCATGCGCAGGTTGCGTGCGCCGTGCAGGGTGACCGCCCAGCCGGGAAGCAGGAGCAGGAGGTACCAGGACGCGGCCGAGAGGGCCAGGGCGCTGAGGGTCAGCCCGACGATCATCGAGACGACCGCGTTGGTCAGGTGGCCGGTCGGGGTGTGGTGAAGGGGCCGCTGGCCGGCGTGCGGCCTGCCCGTCAGCAGGGTGAGTGGAAGCTCGCAGAACCGCGGTAGTCGCCGCATCGATTCACGGACCGGGTCCGGCCCGCCGGCGGAAGGTTCGACTGTTCGCCAGGAGTCGTTCAGCTCGTGCATCACTGTCCTTTCGCGGGCAGAGTGGGCCGCCGGGTGGGTCAGGAACCGGACGCGGACGCTTCCATCGCGGCGGCGGTGGCCGCCACCTCTTCGAGTACGGAGTCCAGTTGGGCGGGAGTGGTGTCCGGGTTGAGCATCATCAGCTTCAGGAAAACCCGGGTGCTGCCGTCCGGCCGGGCGATGTGGGTCCGGGCGACCAGAGCCCGCCCGGTCTCCATCAACCGCCGTCGCAGCGCCCCGTTGAACGCGTCGGGGTCGAGGCCGTTCTCGGGGAGGTACCGGAACAGGACGGCGGTCAGCGGCGGCCGGGCCCCCAGTTCCATCCGGGGGTGGGCCTCGATTCGTGCCGCCGCGTGCCGGGCCAGGCCGTGACAGGTGTCCACCATGGCGGCCATGGTCTCCCTGCCCAGCGTGCGCAGGGTGACGGCGATCTTCAGGGCGTCGGCTCGCCGGGTGGTCTGCAACGAGGTGTTCTGCAGGCCGATGTAACCCGCGCAGGTGTCGTCGTCCGCGCTGAGACAGGTGGTGGCCTGCAGTCCGAAGGAGGACATCGCCCCGGCCTCGCGGACCAGGAGGACCGCGGAGGAGGCCGGGCTCCAGCCGAACTTGTGCAGGTCCACGGTGACCGAGTCCGCCTCGGACAGTCCGTCGAGCATGGGGCGGAGCCGGGGTGAGAACAACGCGCCGGCTCCGTACGCCGCGTCGGCGTGCAGCCAGACACCGTATCGGCGTGCGATATCGGCGAGTTCGGGAAGAGGGTCGACGATGCCCAGGTCGGTGGAGCCCGCGACAGCCACGAGGACCACCGGTATCCGACCCTCGGGACATTCCCGCAGGAGGCGCTCGGCCTCCCGGGGGATCATACGGCCGGTGTCGTCGACCGGCACCGTCATGATGTTGTCCTCGCCCATGCCCAGCAGCCGGGCCGCGCGCTCGATGGAGAAGTGCACCCCCTCCGGGCACAGGGCCACCGGCTGCATCCCGATGGCGAACAGCCCCTCCCGGCCCGGGGACCTGCCCGTCCTGCGGGCCATCACGGTGTCCCGGGCCATGGTCATGGCCATCAGGTTGGAGAGGCTGCCCCCCGGTGTCAGGGTGCCCCCGGCCTCGGTGGGCTCGTACCCCACCAGCTCGGCCATCTGCTCGATCATCCATCGGTCGAGCTCCAGGGCGAACGGGCCGCTCTCCCAGGCGTGCAGGGACTGGTTGAGGACCGAGGCCACCAGTTCGGCCGCCGCCGCGGAGGCGACCGGGGGCGGCTGCATCCGGGCCAGCGCGGCCGGGTGGGTGATGTCGACCGCCCCTTCCGCGTACGGCCGCACGAGGGTCTCGAGGACCTCCTCGACTTTCTCCCCCCGAAGCGGCAGCAGGGGGCCGGCGAGAGCTCGGCGGGCTGCGGCCCGGGTACCGTTCGGCCCGCCGGGCGCCACGGGGCCACTGCGCGAGGCGGAGGTCTCCCGGAGGATGTCCAGGGCCGCGTTCACCAGCGTCCGAACGTTTTCCAGCCCTTCCCGGGTGCCTGCGGGCTGGTACTCCGGCCCGGGCGCATGAGCGGTCATGGGGAGCTCCTTGTCGGTCGAGGGGCGGCCGGGGTGCCGCAGGGG
>NZ_VKHT01001130.1 GCF_014141535.1 Streptomyces alkaliphilus
CGCCACCTCTCCCGCCGCCGCCATGAGCACCGCTCCCGCCAGACCGACGACGACCGCCGCGGCCGGCACCGTTCGCCGCCCCGGCCGGTGCGACACCCGTCTCTCCATGGCAGGAGACCGTATCCCGGCTCGTCGGTGGTGTCGCCATCGGGCGATGAAGAACGTGTGACATCCCGCGCGTCCCGTCGAGTCCCTCCCCGGATACCCTCGCCGGGTGGCTGCCAAGAACATCCCCCGGTCCCCCTTCGCCGACGACGACGGGAGCGCGGACCCCGCCCTGGTCGCCGCCCTGGAGGCCTGGGCCCGCGACCCGGCCGGTGAAAGGGAGGCCCTGACCCTGCTGTCGCGGGCGCGACTGCTGGTGCCGGTGGTGGCGGTGCTCGGTGAGACGGAGACCGGACCCGACGGTCTGCGGCGCGAGAAGAGCAGTGACATGGCGGTTCTCACCCTGGAGCTCCCCAACGGCCGCCGGGCCCTGCCGGTCTTCACCTCGCTGGCCTCGCTCGCCGCCTGGCGCGGGGACGCGCGCCCGGTGGCCGTGGCCGCGCCGCAGGCGGTGCGCGCGGCGGTCGCGGAACGCGCGGACGCCCTGGTGGTCGATGTGGCCGGTCCCGTCACCAGGGAGATCTCCGGGCCCGGCCTGCGGGCCCTGATGACGGGTGGCAGCCCGGTGACCGACCCCGCCGTGGGACGGGCCCTGGCGGCCCTCGTCGCCGCCGAACCGGCGGTGCTCGACGCCCGTCTCGTTCCCGGTGGGGAGGCCGACGGCACCCTGGTCCTGTCCGTCGAGCCGGGGCCCGGGGGGCCGGAAGCGGTGCGCCGACTGGCCGGCGCGGTGGCGGCGGACGGCACGCTGCGGGCCGCACTGGTCCGCGGCCTGCAGGTGGCGGTGCTCCCGCCGGGGCGGGAGCTGCCGGGCGACCCGCTGCCCCCGCCGCCGGACGACACCGAAGGGCCGGGCGGCCACGACACCGCACCGGGGAGCGGACGGGCGTGATCCCGCCCCGTCGCCCGATCCACCCCGGCGACCGGGCGACGGGCCGGCGGGTCAGCCGAGCACGGGGCCGGTGTACTTCTCTCCCGGCCCCTGGCCCGGCGCGTCGGGCACCAGGGATGCCTCACGGAAGGCGAGTTGCAGGGACTTCAGACCGTCCCGCAACGGGGCGGCGTGGAAGGAACTGATCTCACCGGCCCCGGCGGTCACCAGCCCCGCGAGGGCGGTGATCAGCTTGCGCGCCTCGTCCAGGTCACGGTGGCGTTCGCCGTCCTCGGCGAGACCGAGCTTCACGGCGGAGGCGCTCATCAGGTGCACCGCCACGGTGGTGATCACCTCGACCGCCGGTACGTCGGCGAGGTCCCGGGCCGCGTCCCCGGTGTCGGCCGACGTGTCGGGAGGAGTCGGCTCGGCGGACGACCCGGTGGGCGCGTCGGCGGTGGAGGGGTCGGGACCGGTGGGCTCGCTCATGCCGCCCAGCCTAGGGC
>NZ_VKHT01001131.1 GCF_014141535.1 Streptomyces alkaliphilus
GAACCGCCCCAACTCCCGTCTCTCCGCCCCGGCCCGTGTCGCCGTCGGGCAAGTCCTTCACGCTCCATCCCACCGCTTTCGAGGAGCCATGCCCGCTGTCGCGTCGTCGACGCCTCCCATCTCCCCATCCGTGCCACCGGAACTGATCCGGCGTGTGCACGCCCTGCGCGCCGGGGACCGACTGACCACCTCGATCGTGGACTACCTGGTGCCCGTGCTGGTGTACCAGTTGACCGGCTCCGCCACCTGGGCGGGTGTGGCGTTCGCCGCCGAGTGGATCCCGCGCATCGTGGCCATCGGCCTCGGTGGCCCGCTCGTCGATCGGCTGCGTCCGCGTGTCGTCCTGCTCGCCGTCGCCCTGGCCCGGACGATCCTGCTCACCGGGGGAATGGCGGCACTGGCCGCCGGGGCCGGGGCGCCCGCGATCGTCGTGCTGGGAGTGGCCTGCGGGTTCCTGGCGAAGGTCGCCTACCTGGCCACCGAGACGCTCGGCGCGGCGGTCGGCCGGGGGCATCGGGACCAGGCCCGGTTCCAGGGTGTGCAGACCGCCATCGACCAGGCGTGCGCCATGGTCGGGCCCCTGGTGGGCGGGGTGCTGCTGGTGGTCGGCGGGCAGATCGGCCTGGGTGCCGCCCTGGCGCTGTCCCTGATCACCGCACTGCTGGTGGCGGTGGTGCGGATGCCGCCCCCCGCCGGGGCGGAGGGCCGGGACAGGCGGCGCTCACGCGGACTGCGCGCCGGTGCCCGGGCGCTGCGGGCGGCGCCGGCCCTGTGCTGGTTGCTCACCGGGCTGGTCACCATGAACCTGCTGACCGGGCTGCTCCAGGCGGCCGTCCCCGTGATCGTCTCCTCCCACGGCCGCTCGGCCGCGGCCACCGGCGCGGTGTGGAGCATCGGTGCCGCCGCATCCCTGCTCGCCGCCCTGCTGTGCGCCCGCCGGTTGGGGCGGGTCGGTGTGCCGGCCATCGCCCTGAGCGCCTCCCTCACCGCCGCCGCGGCCGGTGTCGGCGCCGCGCTGGCGGGAACCTACGCGCAGTTCGTCGCGTCGATGGCGCTGCTCGCGGCGGCCGAGGGCGCCGCCCTGGTCGCCCTGCGCACCACCCGGGCCCGGCTGATCCCCCAGCACGTCTTCGGCTCCACGGTGGCCGTGATGGCGCTGGTGCTGCTGGCCCCCATGCCGGTGGGCGGGCTGCTGCTGGCCGCCGCTCCCCGGGCCGGGCTTCCCGCGCTGCTGATCGCCGTGGCCCTGCTGCACACCGCCATCACCGTGATCGCCGCGTTCGGCCTGCGCCGTCACCGGCACTCCCTGACCGCCGTCCCGCTCTCCCCGACTCCGTGAAGGAAAACTCCGTGCACGACAGCGACCGGAAGCTGATCATCCTCGTCGGCCGCGGCGACCCCGTCTACCGCGGCTACGCCCTCGACGCCCTCACCTCCCGCCACCGCGTGGCCCTGATCGACCGCACCGTCCCCGCCCGGCC
>NZ_VKHT01001132.1 GCF_014141535.1 Streptomyces alkaliphilus
GGGGGCGGGCCCACCCCCTTCTCGCGCGTCCCCTCCACGCGCGGGAGCGACCCGTCGCTTCCCCGGCGTTCCCCGTCCCGCACCGACCCACCTCTTCCACGATTCCCGGATCGGACACCGCCCCATGCGCGGCGGCGGTTCCGGTGGGGCGCACTGTAGCGCCGGCGGGTGAACGCGCGGCGACGGCGCGGGACGGCCCGCCCCGCGCGCCGTCGCCGCTCACTCAGGCCCCGGGGCCGCCAGGGTGGCCACCATCAGCGCCTTGATCGTGTGCAGCCGGTTCTCGGCCTCGTCGAAGACCACCGAGTGCTCGGACTCGAAGACCTCGTCGGTGACCTCCAGCGACTCCAGCCCGTGTCGGGCGTGGATCTCCCGTCCCACGCCCGTGCCCAGGTCGTGGAAGGCGGGAAGGCAGTGCAGGAACCGCACCTCGTCGTTGCCGGTGGCCCGCAGTACGTCCATGGTCACCGCGTAGGGGGCCAGCAGCGCGATCCGCTCGTCCCACACCTCCTTGGGCTCACCCATCGACACCCACACGTCGGTGGCCACGAACTGGGCACCGCGCACGCCCTCGGCCACGTCCTCGGTCAGCGAGAGTCGGGCGCCGGACCCGGCCGCCATGGCCTTCGCCGTCGCGATCACGCCCTCGGAGGGCCACAGGGCCCGGGGGGCGACGACGCGCAGATCCATGCCCAGCAGCGCGCCGGTCACCAGGTAGGAGTTGCCCATGTTGGCGCGGGCGTCGCCCAGGTAGGCGAAGGCGGTCCGCTCCAGCGGCCGGTCGCCGTGTTCGCGCACGGTCAGCATGTCGGCGAGCATCTGGGTGGGGTGCCAGTCGTCGGTCAGGCCGTTGTAGACCGGTACGCCCGCGTGTGCCGCCAACTCCTCGACCGTCGCCTGCCCGGCGCCCCGGTACTGGATGGCGTCGAACATCCGGCCCAGGACCCGTGCGGTGTCGCGCACCGACTCCTTGTGACCGAGTTGGGAGCTCATCGGGTCGAGGTAGGTGGTCGAGGCGCCCTGGTCGGCGGCGGCCACCTCGAAGGCGCAGCGGGTGCGGGTGGAGGTCTTCTCGAAGATCAGCGCCACGTTCCGGCCGGTGAGTCGCCGGTGTTCGGTGCCCGCCCGCTTCGCCGCCTTCAGTTCGGCGGCCAGGTCGAGCAGGTGGCGGAACTCCTCGGCGGTGACGTCCGGTTCCTTCAGGAAGTGACGGCCGGTGAGGTCGATCGGCATGAAGGGCTCCTCCGCTCGGGGGTCTCGCACCGGCTCCACGGCCCGGCAGCGGGCGGCGGGAGCACGACGGCTCCGCAAGTGTATACGGATACAGGTATCTCTATGCATCGTGATGGGTGAACATCCCCGGAACGCGACGGGCGCGCCGACACCCATCGGTGCCGGCGCGCCCCTCACGCCCGATGCCGTCCCGGCCCCGACTACTCCGCCGGGTCCCGCTCCACCGGACAGCTCATGCACCGGGGCCC
>NZ_VKHT01001133.1 GCF_014141535.1 Streptomyces alkaliphilus
CCTGGCACACCTTCGCCGCCCCGCCCCCGCCCCCGAGGCGCCGGGGCGTCGGCGGCCTGATCGCCGCGGTCCTCGCCGTCGCGCTCCTGGCCGGCGGCATCGGCGGCGGGTTGGGATACCTGGTCGCCGACCGCAACGCCGGGGACACCACCGGGCGCGGCGCCGCGCCCGCCGTCACCGAGTCCAGTCAGCGGGTGGAGCGGGCCCCCGACTCCGTCGCGGCCATCGCCGAGGCGGCGCTGCCCAGCGTGGTCACCATTCAGGCCGAGGGCGACCGCGAGGGCGGTACCGGCACCGGCTTCGTCTACGACGAAGAGGGCCACATCATGACCAACAACCACGTCGTCGCCACCGCCGCCGGCAACGGCACCCTGACCGCCACCTTCTCCGACGGGGAGACCTACGAGGCCGAGCTGGTCGGCGGCGCGCAGGGCTACGACATCGCCGTGCTGCGCCTGGTCGGCGCCGAGGACCGCGACCTGACACCGCTGCCGCTGGGCGACTCCGAGGAGGTGATCGTCGGCGACACCACCGTCGCCATCGGTGCCCCCTACGGGCTCTCCGGCACCGTCACCACCGGCATCATCAGCGCCAAGAACCGGCCCGTCGCCTCCAGCGACGGCATGGGCGGCCGGGCCTCCTACCTCAGCGCGCTGCAGACCGACGCCTCCATCAACCCCGGCAACTCCGGTGGGCCGCTGTTGGACTCCAACGGTGCCGTCATCGGCGTCAACTCCGCCATCCAGTCCACCTCCGGCGGCCTGGGACAGGCCGCCGGCAGCATCGGCCTGGGCTTCGCCATCCCGGTCAACCAGGCCCGGCGCGTGGCACAGGACCTGATCGAGAGCGGTGAGCCGGTGTACGCGGTCATCGGCATCTCCGTCGACATGACCGAGAGCGGCACCAACGGCGCCCGGATCGTCACCGACGCGCCGGCCGACTCCGCCGTCGTGCCCGGTGGGCCGGCCGCCGAGGCCGGACTGGAGCCGGGCGACACCATCGTCGGCTTCGGCGACCGGGTGATCGACAGCGGTCCCACCCTGATCAGCGAGATCTGGACCTACGAGCCGGGCGACACGGTCGAGCTCACCTACGTGCGCGGCGGTTCCGAGGAGACGGTGGAGATCACCCTCGACTCCCGGGTCGGCGACCAGGACTGATCCGGAACCGGGCCGGCCCGCCGGTCCCCGGTCACCCCGGATGACGTTCCCGTCCCCGTGCCCGCTCCGGCGGACACGGGGACGGCGTGCGTCCGGGGCCCGGGGGCGGTCAGCCGGCTCCGGGGGCCATCGGCTCGCGCAGCATCGCCATCGGGGCCGCGACGCGCGAACCCTCGATGATCGGGCCGTCCCCGAACCCGTGGCGCCGGTAGAGGCGACGGTTGTGCTCGTTGGACGAGACCAGATAGGACGGCAGGCCCTCGCGATCGGCGCGCTCCAGGCCGTGGGCCAGGAGGGCACCACCCACCCCCTGTC
>NZ_VKHT01001134.1 GCF_014141535.1 Streptomyces alkaliphilus
GGACCCGGGGACGGGGGACGGCCGCACGCGGGGCGGGTCCGGGCGCGATGCCCGGGCCCGCCCCGCGTCGTGCGGGGCCGCGCCCCCGGGGATCAGTGGGCGTCGACGATCACGCCGCTGATCTCGTTCGGCGCGTCCGGCAGCTCCGCGCTCGCCAGGATCTCACCGCTCTCCACGTGCACCGCGTGCACCGCCCCGCCGGCCGGGTCGGTCACGTACGCCGTGTGGTCGCGCACGAAGATCGCCGGGCGCGGCTGCTGCCACTCCGTCGGCTCCTCCCACGCCTCGACGACCGGAATGGAGTTCACGACCTCGCCGGCCTCCGGGTCGATGACGTGGATGCTGCCGTCGGTGCCCAGGACCAGGGCCTCGCCGTGCGGGCCGCGGGCCAGGGAACGGAAGGTGTAGCTGCTCTCCAGGTCCACCAGGCGCAGTTCACCGGTCCGGGTGTCGATCAGGGAGATCCGCTCCGGGCGCTCCAGCTCGGCGTCGGGGTCGCTCTTGTAGTCGCCCAGCACGATCGCGGACTCCCCGGAGCCGGCCTGGTTGCCGATCCGGCCGTAGTCGTCGGGGCTCTCCACCTTGGTGATGGCGCCGTCCCGGTAGACCAGCACGCCGTCCTGGCAGCCGACGACCACGGCCTCGTCGCGGGCGGTCGCCTCGCCGTGCACGCCCGGGCAGTCCTCGTTGCGGGCGATCTCCTCGCCGTCGGCGTCCAGCACCACGATGCCGGTGCGGGCCTCCTCGGTGCCCAGGGTGGTGACCAGCTCGCCGTTGGAGAGCTTGATCGCCACGCCGTGGTGCGGGTCGTCCGACATGTGGGTCTCCACCTCCGGCGCGCCGTCACCCAGGGAGTCGGTGTCGAACATGGTGACCTCGCCGGTGCCGTCGGTGAACAGCACGGTGACGCCCGCGTGGTGGACGACGTGGCCGGGCTTCTCACCGGGGAAGGAGACGTCGGTCAGCTCGCCGGTGACGGCGTCCAGAACCCGGAAGCCCTCGGCGGTGGAGACCATCACGTGGCGGTCGTCGCCGACCGGGTTGATCCGGTTGAAGCCGTCCAGTTCGATCTCGTGGACGACCTCCAGGGTGTCGCCGTCCAGGATCCGCAGGCCGCCGTCGTGGGTCAGGACCAGGGGCTCGTTGGCCTCGGCGGTCTCGGTGGTCCCCTCGGTCTCGTCGACCTCGGAGGTGTTCCCGTCGGAGCCGGTGCCGTTCGAGGCGGCGGAGTCGTCCCCGCCGCCGCAGGCGGTCAGCAGGAGGGCGCCGGTGAGCGTCGCGGCCACTGCGGCGACGCCCCGGGCACGGGATGCGGTGCGCATGATGGGTGGGTTCCCTTCGGTGATGGGTGATGGGTGATGGGTGATGGGACGGGTTCCGGTGGGTGGAACCCTCCGCCCCGGACCTTTGGGGCGGCACAGCGGTGCTCCGGCCCGTCGGGGCCGGTGGTGGGTGGGTGGCGAGGCGTCCGGGC
>NZ_VKHT01001135.1 GCF_014141535.1 Streptomyces alkaliphilus
GCGAGAGGACCAATCCCGCCCCCACACGTGAGGAGCAGTACCTTGACCTCGGGATCCGGAGAAAATTCCGTCCCCGACCAACCCACCTCGAACGAGCCCCCCGCGGAACCCGAGAAGCCCACGACCTTCCGATCCCTGAGGGTGCGCAACTACCGGATCTTCTTCCTCGGCGCCATCGTGTCCAACACCGGTACCTGGATGCAGCGCATCGCCCAGGACTGGTTGGTCCACACCCTCACCGGCTCGGCGGCCGCGGTCGGCACCACCGTGGCTCTGCAGTTCCTGCCGATGTTGCTCTTCGGCCTCTACGGCGGTGTGCTCGCCGACCGCATGGACAAGCGTCGGCTGCTCCTGTGCACCCAGGGGGCGATGGGACTGACCGGGCTGGTCCTCGCGGCGCTCACCCTCAGCGGCCAGGTGCACGTGTACCACGTGTACGGATTGGCCTTCGTCGTCGGCATGGTCACGGTCATCGACAACCCCGCCCGCCAGACCTTCGTCTCCGACCTCGTGGGTCCCGCCCTGCTGCGCAACGCGGTCTCACTGAACTCCGCCAACTTCCAATCCGCGCGTATCGTCGGCCCCGCCGTGGCGGGCCTCGTCATCACCGCGGTGGGAAGCGGTTGGGCGTTCCTCTTCAACGGCCTGTCCTTCATCGCCCCTGTGCTCGGGCTGCTCCTGATGCGCACCTCCGAACTCACCCCCACCGAACGGGCTCCACGGCGCAAGGGACAGCTGCGGGAAGGGCTCGCCTACGTCGGCAGTCGCCCCGAGTTGTTGTGGCCGGTCGTGCTGGTGGGATTCATCGGCACGTTCGGCTTCAACTTCCCGATCTGGGTCGTCGCCTTCACCGACCGCGTCTTCGCCGCCGGAGCGGGAACCTACGGCCTGCTGAACACCCTCATGGCGGTCGGCTCCCTGGCCGGCGCACTGCTCGCCGCCCGGCGGATGGGGAGCCGGATGAGGTTCACCGTGGGAACCGCCGGGCTGTTCGGTGCCCTGCTGGTCGTGGCGGCCGGCGCCCCGCACTTCGTGGTCTTCGCCCTCCTGATGATCCCCATCGGCTTCGCCGGCATGACCTTCATGATCACCGCCAACACCAGCCTCCAACTGGCCAGCGATCCGGCGATGCGCGGCCGCGTGATCAGCCTGCACATGATGGTCTTCCTCGGCGGCACCCCCATCGGGGCCCCTTTGCTCGGATGGATCACCGACACCATGGGGCCACGGATCGGCATGCTGGTCGGAGGTGCCATCTGCGCGGTCGCGGCCCTGGTGGTGGCGCTGGTGCTGGCCCGGATCGGTGGGCTGCGGCTGCGGGTCAGGCTGCGGCGCGGGGCCCCCGTCCTCGATGTCGTGTCCCGGAGGGAGCCCGCGACGGTCGCGGGCTGACCGACCCGCGTCCTCCCGCCTTCCGGATACCCCCGGGGCCGGCATCGGGCGCGGGGGTATCCGGAAGGCGGGAGGACGC
>NZ_VKHT01001136.1 GCF_014141535.1 Streptomyces alkaliphilus
GGTAGCCGGTGGGCATGGAGCGGGCGAATGAGGTCACGAACTCGGCGACGGCGTCGATGGCGACCTTCTCGTCGGAGAGGTTGTCCACCAGTTGGTGCATGCCGACGGTGGCGTACCGGTAGAGGGTGGCGGAGTTGAAGCCGATGGTGCCGATCATGCCGGCGCCGGTTTCCTCCTTCTCGTTCTCGTCGTCGACGGCCGTGAAGTAGTCGAACTCCAGCTCGGTGGTGTGGGTGGACAGCGCGTGGGCGACCTGTACGGCGGCGTCCACGTTGAGGGCGGGGATGTCGGCGACCATGCGGCCGAAGAGGGCGACGTCGATGGGGTGGCCGGTGCGGAAGGTCTCCCGTACGGGCATCTGCCCGATCTCCTCGGCCAACGCGTCGTCATCCAGGGCTGCCAGCTCGGCGGCGCGGTCCCGCACGAGGGCGGCCACGGCGTCGAGTTGTCGCCGGCCGTAGAAGAAGAGGTAGGCGGTGTCCCCCTCTTTCTTGCCGGCGGTGATCTTCAGGGGGGCGAGGAGGGCACCGGCGAGCCGGGTGGCGGTGGGCGGGTCCACCTCGGCGATGTCGGCGACGCGTTCGGCGAGCTTGCCGGCGACGCGCTTGGTGCGGGTGCCGAGGTCCTGCTCGGGGACGCGTTCGGCGAAGTGCAGGCGGGTGGCCCGCTTCCACGCCTGGGAGGAGACCCGGGAGCGGCGGGTGCCGCCGAAGTGGGCTTCCTTGGGGTTGCCCTGGTCGTCACGATTGAGGTTGGCCGGCGGGACGGTCTGGATGATGTGCACGTCGATGTACTGGCGCGAGGTCACTGGGTTCTCCGGTGGTCTGGTTCGTCGGGCGGTCGTGAGGGCGGGCGCGGCGGCCCGCCGGGGAAACAGCGAGGGAGGGGTCAGTCCCGCGACTCGGGTTTGCGTGCGTAGTACTCCAGTCCCCACCTGCGGCGGACACGGCGACGCCCGTCGGGCCGGTGCCAGCTGTGGAGATCGTCGAGCAGCATGTCGTAGTCCATGGGCTGTCCGCCGGTGCGCAGCTGGGTGACCAGTCCTCGCAGCCGGTGGCGCAGGGAGGCCACCGAGGTGGCGTTGGCGGTGGCGTCCACCCGGCGGTCCAGTGCGTCCGCCCCGAAGCGTTCGCTCCGCCGGAGGTTGGCCAGGGCGGTACCCGGGCCGATGCCGGGGCGGTGCATGGGATCCCGTCGGCCCTGCTGGTGCAGACCGTAGAGGGCGAGAGCCGCGTGTTCGGCCTCCAGGAGGCGGGGCACCCGCCCGTCACAGGGGGTCGTGTAGAAGGGCCACAGGGCGAAGACCTCGCCGGCGGTGTGTTCGAGCCCCGACCGCAGGGTGGCCAGATCCTCTCCCGGGGGCTCCGTCGGCCGGCCGGCGGAGTGGAGTCGCCAGGTCCCGCGGGCGGTGACGTACCGGTTCCAGTAGCGGACGGTCTCCGCGGCCCCGTCCCGGGTGGGTCGCGGGG
>NZ_VKHT01001137.1 GCF_014141535.1 Streptomyces alkaliphilus
TTGCACGAGTTGGTGCACCCGCACCACACCCGTCCCACCCGGCGCCGGGGCCGGCGCCCCTCCGCCATCCCCCCGGGACCGGCCCGGGTCCCGGTCCGGGTTCCGGTCCTGGTTTCGGCCCGGGTTCCGGTCTTGCCCGTGCCGGTCCGGTGGGGTGTGGTGGATCAGGCTGAGGCGGTGCAGGGCCCGCAATGCCCCGTACGCCTCTTCCTCCGCCACCATCGGTGACCCCTCACCGTCCGATGGCGCCTCGGCATCCCGGTGCTGGGTCAGGAACTCCCGTGCCGGTTCGGAGGTCAGGACGTTCTGGGGGATGTGGTTGCCGTCCAGCATGGAGGCCAACGCCAGCATCGGCCTCGCCAGGCCGGCCGGTCGCAGACCGTTGGCGTGGTCGATGGACAGGGTCCAGGCGGCGTGCCAGGCGTCCGGTTGGTCATCGGGTAGTTGGTCGGGGGTGGTCTCGGCCAGGTCCCGGGTCCGGTCGGCGAGCAGCCGGCGGTAGGCGGGCACATCCAGGGCGGTGTCGATGAGGTAGGCGGCGGCCTGGGCCAGCGCCAACGGCAACCGTCCCAGATCGGCGGCCAGCCCGGCCAGCTCCTGGTCGCCGGTGTCGGGGAGGTCGTCGTCCAGGGCTTGGCGCAGGTGCGCCAAGCCCTGGGCGGGGGTGAAGACGCCGACCTCGAGTTGGTGGCCGCGTCGGGCCAGGGCGGCGTCGGTGCGGCGGGTGGTGACCACCACCCGCCCGGCCGGGGAGGGGTCGGGCCACAGCCCCCGCATGTCCTTGGAGTCGGCGACGTCGTCCAGGACGACCAACCACCGACACCTCCGCCCTTCCTCATCCCTGGCGGCGGTGAGCCAGGCCAGGAACCTCTCGGCCGCGGACTCCGCATCGGCTGGATCAGCTCCACACAACTCCACCCCGGCCCTGGCGTAGGCGGAGACGACCGCCTCGCGGGAGGCGGCCGTCACCCACACCAGAACATCGAGCCCGCCAGTCCCCCAGGCGGCACGGGCCGCGTGGGCGGCCAGTTGGGTTTTGCCGACCCCGCCCATGCCCACCAACACCACCACCGGTTTCCCGGCCCCGGCATCACCGGTGACGGACCCCTCCCCGCGGCCGTCCGCGCGGCCGTCCGGGCGGTCAACGTCGTGGGGGGCCAGGAGGCCGGCCAGGGTGTGTTCCTGGTCGCGGTACTGGAACGCGGTGGCCTGCGGGGGCAGCAGCCCGATCCGGTGGGGCCAGGGGGCGGGTTCCCGCGGCCCCGCCATCACGGTCAATTGCCCCACGGTCAGGTGGCCGCTGTTCGCGATCCCGCCGTCGGAGGCCGTCGCGTCCCCGGTGTGGGAGACCCACACCCCACCACCACCACCATCGCCGGCACCGGCACCGGCACCGGTATTGCGGTTCCTTGCCGGGTCCGCCCCGTGCGCCCGCGGCTGCTTGTTCTCCTCTTCCCGCTCCATAC
>NZ_VKHT01001138.1 GCF_014141535.1 Streptomyces alkaliphilus
GTCCGGGGGCGGGGCGGTCTCCGGGGCGTCGGATCAGCGACCGGTGTCGATGAAGACGGTCTTGGTCTCTGTGAAGGCGATCAGGGCGTCCGGGCCCAACTCCCGGCCGAGTCCGGACTGTTTGAAACCGCCGAACGGAGTGGTGGGACGGACGCTGCTGTTGGAGTTGACCGACAGGTTGCCGGCCCGGATGCCCCCGGAGACGCGCAGGGCCCGACCGGTGTCCCGGGTCCAGATCGAACCGGAGAGCCCGTAGGGGGTGTCGTTGGCCAGGCGGACGGCCTCGTCCTCGTCGGCGAAGGTCCCGACCACCGTGACGGGACCGAAGATCTCCTCCGTGCGGGCCCGTTCGGGGGCCCGGGCGTCGTCCAGGACGGTCGCCGGGTACCAGAAGCCGGGCCCCTCCGGCACCTCCCCGCGCACCAGGGCGGGGGTGTCGGTGGGAACCAGCGCGGAGACGCGCTCGCGATGGGCCGCCGAGATCAGCGGTCCCATGTCGGTGTCCGGGTCCCGGGGGTCACCGACCCGCACGGCCCGGACGGCGGGTTCCAGGAGTTCCAGGAAACGGTCCCGGACACCCTCCTGGACCAGGATCCGGGACCGGGCGCAGCAGTCCTGACCGGTGTTGTCGAGGAAAGCCGACGGCGCCGACGCAGCCGCCCGTTCCAGATCCGCGTCGGCGAAGACGACCATGGGGCTCTTCCCGCCCAGTTCGAGGGTGAGGCGCTTGACGGTGCCGGCACAGCGGGCCATGATCCGGCGCCCCACGGCGGTGGAACCGGTGAAGACGACCTTGGCGACCCCGGGGTGGTCCACCAGGGCTTCCCCGGTCACCGTGCCCGCTCCCGGCAGGGTCCGGAACAAACCCTCCGGGAGACCGGCCTCCAGAGCGAGTTCGGCCAGGCGGAGGGCGGTCAGCGGGGTCTGCTCGGCGGGTTTGAGCAGGACCGCGTTGCCGGCGGCCAGCGCCGGGGCGGCGCCCCACGCGGCGATGGGCATGGGGAAGTTCCACGGAGCGATGACCGCGACCACCCCGAGGGGTTCGGCGAACGTCACGGCCGTCCCGCCGGCGACGGGGATCTGTCGTCCGGTCAGTCGCTCCACTCCCCCGGCCGCGTACTCCAACAGGTCCCGGACCTGTTCGGCCTCCCCCCGGGCGGTGGCGGCCGGGTGCCCGGCCTCGGCCGTCTCCAGGGCGGCGAGCTCGTCGAGGTGTCGGTCCACGACATCGGCGAAGCGCCGCAGCGCGCGGGCCCGATCGGCGGGGGCGAGCGCGGCCCAGCGTCGGCCGGCCGCGCCGGCCCGGAGCACCGCCGTGTCCACGGCGGCGGGGTCGGTGTCGGGGACGCGGGCGATGATCTCCTCGGTGGTGGGATCGATCACCGGACGCCCGGTGGAGGTGTCCGGGCGGTGGGGGACGGTGCCGGCGCGGGCGGACCCGGTGTGCCCGGTGGGAGGGCCGGGAG
>NZ_VKHT01001139.1 GCF_014141535.1 Streptomyces alkaliphilus
CCCGCCGGGTGGGGGGCCCGCGCTCCGCCGGACGCTCCCCGCTCCTCGCCCCCCTTCACCGGATGGTGGTCCGGCTCTCCCCACGCCGTCGGGCCGGCCTCGCCCTCGCCCGCCTGCGCCGGTACCTGCCCGGGGTGTTGCTCGCGGGCCTGGCGGCCGGCCTGGCCTTCGCGATCGCCGCCGCGCTCTTCGGCCCCGAGGCCGCGTTCTTCGCGCCCATCGCCGCCGTGGTGTGTGTCGGCATCGCCGCCGGTCAGCGGGCCCGCCGGGCGGTGGAGATCGCCGTGGGGGTGGCGCTGGGACTGACCGCCGCCGACCTGCTGGTGGACCTCATCGGCTCCGGGCCGGTGCAACTGGGGGTGGCCGTGGTCCTCGCCATGACCGCCGCCGTGTTGCTGGGCACGGGAAGCGTGCTGGTCAACCAGGCCGCGGTGGCCGCGGTGCTGGTGATCGCACTGACACCCCAGGGGGACACCCATCCCCTGACCCGGCTGGCCGACGCCCTCATCGGGGGCGGCGTCGCCGTGCTCCTGGCCTCGATCCTGGGGCCCCATCCCGGCCGGGCGGTGGAACGCGCGGGGGTGGGCATCCTCGACCACCTCATCGAGGTGGTGCGCGGTATCGGCGAGGCCCTGGACCGGGTGGATCTCAAGCACGCGGAACGGATGCTGACCGAGGCCGGCCGCACCGAGGAGCGGGTGGCGGACCTGGACCGGGCCCTGGAGGCCGCCCGGGAGAGCGCCCGCCTGGGTCACCGCCGACGCTCCCTGCACCCGCGGGGGCCGATGCCGTTGCTGCGCTCACGGATGGAACTGACGGCGGCGACCGTGCGCGCGTTGGCCCGGGCCTCCGCCAACGCGGTACGGCACGGACAACCGGTGGACGCCCGCCTGGTCACCGCCCTGGAGGACCTGGCGGTGGCCCTGGGCGAGTTGCGGCGGTGGGCACAGGGCGGCAACGGCCGCGAGGAGGCGCGGGACGCCTCATTGCGGGCCGCGCGCCTGGCCTCCGGGATCCCGCCGGAGGGCCGCCCGCTGACCACCGGCGTGCTGATCGGACAGATCCGGTCGGCGGCGATCGACATCCTGCGGTCGACCGGCCTGGACCAGGCCGAGGCCGTGCGCGCCCTGGAGCGCTCGGCGGGACGGGCGGACACCCCGGAGGACCGGGAGGAGTGAACGAACGACGCCACTGCGGTGAAAACCGGATGAGTCGGTTCATCGGAGGCATGGGATGGTCCATACCGGTTACCCGAGTGGGAACGGCCCGTTTCACCCGCATCATCCCTCCCGGGAGTCCCGGGTTCCCCGGTGTCATCGGGGAACCGACACCCGGCGGGGCCGGCGACCGCGCCGAATCACGGTCGCCCGCGGACCCGGGCCACGCCCCACCCGCCGCAGACCAACCACGATCCCGCAGACCAGCCACGATCCGGAGGAACGGTGAACCGGAGCGAAGAACCCCCC
>NZ_VKHT01000114.1 GCF_014141535.1 Streptomyces alkaliphilus
GAGTCCGCGGGACGGGTGAGCCGACCGGGACGGGGGGAACGGGATCGGGCGGGAACACGGTCAGTGCGCCGGACCCTCCTCCACCACCGCGAACCGGATGCCGGCCGCCGTCAACCGGCCGATCAACGCGTCCCCCATCGCCACCGCCGTGGTGACCTGACCGGAGACCTTCGGCAGCCCGTCGTCCAGCGCCAGGCACATCGCCGCCTGCGCCAGGATCTTCGAGGTCTCGTCGTACCCCGGTTCCCGTCCCGCCACCTCCGTGACCACCCGCCGGCCGCCGCCCTCGCCGACGAACCGCACCCGGAACCAGCACCGCGCGCGCCGCTCCGGCGAGGGCCCCTCGCCGGAACTCATCCGAGCCAACAGCCACTCCCGGGTCACCCGGGGACCGGAGAGCACGGCCAGTCCCGCCATCCCGCCGGTCAGCCCCGCGAGCCGGGACAGGCGCTTCACGGCCAGGTGGTGCGCGTAGGAGAAGTCCGGTCCGTACCGCTCCAGGGCCCGGGCCGAACGCAGCACGATCTGCGGGTCGACCGTCGGCAGCGGCAGCGCCCACCCGTCGGCCGCCTCCGGCCCCTCGTGCCGCAACCGGCGCGGCCGGGGGCGCTCCCCACGCACCCGGCGGTCGGCCGGCCGCTCCTCGACCCGACGCCGCTCGGCCGCCACGGCCGCCGCCGTGCCGCGCCTGCTCATCATCTCCACCGCCGAGTGGAAGGTGCCCGCCGAGGGCGCGAACGCCCCGGCCAGGTAACCGCGCACCCGCAACGGCACCCCCTTCGGCAGCCGGTCGACGGTGAACAGCACGCCCAGGTCGTGCGGGACCGAGTCGAAGCCGCAGCAGTGCACCAGCCGCGCACCGGTCCGCAGGGCCCGCTCGTGGTGACGCAGGAAGACGCGGTCGACGAACTCCGGCTCCCCGGTCAGGTCCAGGTAGTCCGTGCCGGCCTCCGCGCAGGCGGCGACCGGGCCGTCCCCGTACCGCAGGTAGGGGCCCACGGTGGTCACCAGCACCCGGGTGGATCCGGCGAGCTCCCGCAGTGAGGCAGGGTCCCCGGTGTCGGCGACGATCAGCGGAAGGTCGGCGAGGCGGGGGTCGATCCCGGTCAGCCGCTCCCGAACGGCCGCCAACTTCTCCCGGTTGCGGCCGGCGATGGCCCAGCGCAGGTCGGCCGGGGCGTGTCGGGCCAGGTACTCCGCGGTCAGACCTCCGGTGAAGCCGGTGGCGCCGAGCAGGACGACATCATGGCGGCGGTGCTCCGATATGTCCGTCATCCCACCACCGTAGGAGCGCTCGCCGCCCGCGGCCGGCGCGACACGGCCCCGCCCGCCGGCCGAACGGTCCTGCACGGACCGCCTTCCTCCGCCCCCGGCGTTCCCTCTCCCACCGGCTCGAACCGGTGGCGCCGGGGTCCCCCGGGCGGCGGTGCCCCGGGTTTCCCGGGCGTACCCGTGGGCACCCGACCCACCGGTACGAAGTCCGCACGAGCACAGGGAGGACCCCATGGCCGCAGACGCCGCGGACGCCGCGGAGGGAATGGGCGACGAGGTCTACCAGCCGACGGGCTCCGACACGCCGGACAACCCCGACGACCTCGACCTGGAGAACGAACTCGACGAGCGGGGCGGCGGGGGCCTGGACAACATGCTCGACGAGGGCTACTCGCCGCCGGAGAAACCGTTGGCCGTCACCAAGCACGGCACCACCGCCCGCGAGCAGCGCGAGGGGGAGACCCTGGACGAGCGGCTGCGCGAGGAGGAGCCCGATGTCGGCGAGCAGATCCCGCTCGGTGACGGCATCGGGGACCAGCCGGGCATGGAGGGCGAGCCGATCGACGAGGACCAGGTGGGCGACGATCGCGCCGGCCGCCTGGCGGAGCCGATCACCGGAGAGGCGATGGCGGGGGTGGACGTCGGCATCGACGGTGGTGCCGCCGGGGCCGAGGAGGCCGCCATGCACGTCATCGACGAGAACCCCGACGAGATGGATCCCCCCACCGGCAGCCGCCGCTGACCGGTGGGTGGAGCCCGGCCCCCGATCGGGCCTCCGCGGCGGCGACCTCCGGGCACATCCCGGCAGGTCAAGGACCGCCGGGTGGTGCCGGCGGGGCACGGAGCGTGGATCGCGCCGGGGACGCCTCCCCGAGTGGTGGGCACCTCCCATGGTGGCCGGTGGGTGATGCGATCCCGGCCGGCACGAGTCGCCTCAGGGCGACAGGCGCGCCCGGACGTCGGCGGGCCGGGATGGCATGCCCGTGGGGTCGCGTCGACTGCTCCGCGGTGGCCGGACCCGAACGGCGTCCCACACGACATCCCCGACGTCGTGAGCGCCCCGGCCTCCCCGGCGTGCCCCCGGAGCCGACCCCGGGAGAGGGCTCGGAGGTCGATTCCCCGGGAGAGCCCCGAGTCGGCGCGAGCCCTTGACCGCTCAGCTCCCGAAGCGGGTGCGGGAGGTCTCGATGTGGTCGATGTGGCGGTGGGTCCAGTCACACATGGCGTCCACCGCGGCCCGCAGGGCCAGGCCCGGCTCGGTGAGGGTGTACTCGACGCGCGGCGGCACGGTGGGGTGCACGCACCGCTCGACCAGACCGTTGCGCTCCAGCATGCGCAGGTTCTGGGTCAGCATCTTGTGGCTGATGCCCTGGACCTCCCGGTGCAACTCGGCGAAGCGGAGGGTCCCCCTCTCCCCCAGCGCCTCGATGATCAGCAGCGCCCACTTGTTGGCGATGTCGGAGAAGATCTCCCGCGCGAGGGAGTCCGCGCGTCGCAGATCCGCCCGCTCGGCCTCCGAGCCCGTGAACTGCTTGCTCACCATGAGGTTCCCCCGTTACCGAAAAGTGCGTCCTTCCAGGTCGTCGAACACTCTCCTATGGTTCCCCGGTAACCACAAGAGAGTGACCGGGGTCGGGTCGGGCGGGAGCGCGCCCCGTTCCCGGGGAGCTCGGGACAGAAGGAGGTGGACGGCATGGCCGTCACCCTGGTGAACCCCGAGGGGTTGCCGACGATCGACGTGTACCACCAGGTGTCGATCGCGACCGGGACGAGGATGGTCTTCGTCGCCGGACAGGTCTCGTGGGACGCCGAGGGCACCACGGTGGGGGAGGGGGACCTCGCCGCACAGGTGGAGCGGTGCTATCTCAACGTCGCCACCGCCCTCGCCGGGGCGGGCGGGTCCTTCGCGGATGTGGCGAAGCTGAACGTCCACGTCGTCGACTGGACCCCCGACCGGATGCCCGAGCTCCTGGAGGGGATCGACCGGGCCCGCGGGAAGCTGGGCCTCACCGCGACGCCGCCCGCCACCCTGCTCGGCGTCGCGGCCCTGGACGTGCCCGAGCACCTGGTCGAGGTCGAGGCCGTCGCGATCCTGGACTGACGTCGAGGACATCGGACTCGGCACACCGGTGCGGCCCCCGAAGGCCACCCGCCGGCAGGATCACCCGAAGAGGCCGGAAGCGGAGTTCTGGGCGGCCATCGACGACTCTGGACTGCGGATGCCCGATCGCAAGGAAGCAGGACATGAGACCCGAGCGGTTCCGGGACTTCGCGTTGGAGATTTACGGCCGGGCACCCGGGATCACAGCAGTCGAAAGCTGGTCCGAGGGGACCGAACGTCCCTTCGGGATCGAGGTCACCTTGGCGAGCGGTGCCCGCGTTCGGCATGCGATCACAGCTCAGGCCGCCGAAGGTGATCGTTACGATGAGCCGGAAAGCCTGTGGAGAAGGGCCCGCCCGCTGAGATTCCCGTTCCGGAGCTCGGGACCGGCCGAGGTATCCCCCTTGTCGACATCGAGCGGTATCTCGCAGCTGTCCTCAACAACTCCGGAAGTCCGGAAATCGAGCGGACTTACTCCTACCGAGATCGCGAACAGCCCTCCATCACCTCCGGTATCGGAGTGGTCTTCCACAGCGGGGCACGGATCTTCGCGCCCTTCGTTCATGTCATGCGGGCCGGTGAGCGCACGTCGGGCCGTCCCTACGACCTTCCCTCGGAGGTATGACCGTGGTGTGCGTCGGAAGGTTTGATCCGGCGATGTGCTGGGGGTACCGCCCCGAGTGCGGGGCCTACGTGGGGGCGGAACCGGGGGAGACGGTTCCGCAGCATCAGCCGGTCAACAGGGATGATCGGGCTTCCTGCCCCGGCAGTGGGATGACCGCCACCTGACATCCATCCGCGCCCCGGGGCGGGCCGTCGGGGTCGGGCGCTCAGGAGGCGCCCGACCCCGACGAACGGCCGGAGCCGCGTATCTCCAGACCCTCCAACAGTCGTCCGGTCGCCGCCTCCACCGCGGCCACCGCCTCGTCGAAGACCGCGCGGTTGTGGGCGGCGGGCGCCCTGAACCCGGAGACCTTCCGGACGTACTGGAGCGCTGCCGCGTGGATGTCCTCGTCCGTCACAACGGGCATCGCGGGAGCGCGAAGGGTCTTGATGCTGCGGCACATGGCACCAGTGTGGACCCCACCACCGACAATCGGCCCCGCCGGTCCTCCCGGCAGCCCTCCCCGCGCGCCTCTCAGCGCAGCAGGGCCAGCACGTCGTCCACCGTGTCGGCCTCCTGCGGCCCCTTGTCCTCCCGGTAGCGCACCAGTCGCGCGAAGCGCAGCGTCACCCCCTCCGGGTAGCGGGAGGAGCGCTGCACCCCGTCGAAGGCGATCTCCACCACCAACTCGGGCCGCACCGGCACGGTGTAATCGTTCCCCGGGTCGGCCTCCCCCGGCGGCAGGGCCAACTCCCGCAGCCGTTCGGTCTGCCAGGTCAGGGTCTCGTCCGTCATGCCCTTGAACGTTTTGCCGAGCATGGCGAAGCCGCCGTCCGGACGCCGGGCACCCAGGTGCAGGTTGGACAGGAAGCCGGCGCGCCGCCCGTTGCCCCACTCGGCCGCCAGCACCACCAGATCGAGGGTGTGCACCGGCTTGACCTTCACCCACGCCGCGCCCCGTCGGCCGGCCGTGTACCCGGCTTCCAGGGACTTCACCAGCACCCCCTCGTGGCCGCGTTCGATCACCTCCTCGGTGAACGCCTCCGCGACCCGTCGCTGCTCCGGGTCCGAGGGGTCCTCCACCACCAGCCGCCGCACCCGGTGCTCGGCGGGCAGCAACCGGACCAGCTCGGCGTGCCGCTCGGCGGTCGGGCGGTCCAGCAGGTCGCGGTCGTCCACGCTCAGCAGGTCGAAGAAGACCGCCCGCACCGGCAGGGTGTTCTCCGCCCCCGCCGAGCGGGTGGCGACCCGCCCGGACACCTCCTGGAACGGTCGGGGGCGGCCGTCCGGGCCGGGGGCGATGACCTCACCGTCCAGCACGGCCCGCTCCGCCGCCAGGTCGTGCCCGGCTGCCACCACCTCCGGCAGGCGTTCGGTGATCTCCTCCAGCGTCCGCGTCCAGACCCGGACCCGTCCGCCGTCGCGGTGGAGCTGGACCCGGATGCCGTCCAGCTTCTCCTCCACGGCGCACGGCCCCAGTCGATCCAGCGCCTGCGCCACGTCCGTCGCGCTCTGCGCCAGCATCGGCTGGATCGGTCGGCCGACCTCCAGCCGGAACGCCGTCAGGGAGTCGGGGCCGCCGGCCAGCACGGCGGAGGCCACGGCGCCCAGCGAGCCGCCGAGCATCACGGCGCGGCGCAGGTCCGCGGGGTCGGTACCGGTGGCGGCGGCGAGGCCCTCGACGGCGAGGGCGTCCAGGGCGCCCTGCCGCAGCTCGCCGCCGACCAGCCGCACCAGGAAGTCCTGTTCGGCGTCGGTGGCCCGGGCCAGCAGCTCCGCCCAGCGGCGGCGGCGCTCGGCGGTCGCCCCCTTGCCGGAGACGCCCGCTATGGCGGTCAGCGCGGCGTCCACCTCGCGGACGGTGAGCCGGGGGGTGGCGGCGGGTTCGGGCCGTTCGGCGAGGGAGCGCCACCCCAGCCCGGTGCGGCGCTGCGGCAGTCGGCCGGCGAGGTGGGTGATGACGACGGGGGCGTCGGCCGGCTCGGCGGCCCGGAACAGCCGGGCGAGTGCGGCGGCCTTCTCCGTGCGGGAGGAGGTGGCGGCAACCTCCTGTGAGGTACGGGCGAGATCGGCGAGCAGCATCCTCCCATCGTGGCCCGCGGGCACCGCTGCCGCACGGGGGCGCACGGGGCGACACGCACGCCGGAGGACACGGAACGCGCGCCCGGGAACGCGAACCGCCCCGGCTTCGGCCGTCGGACCGATCACCGGGGCGGGCGCGCCGTGCCGGGTTCGCTCACCCGGCACGGCGGGAGGTCAGCACCACGGCACGGGGTCGTTGTTGCGCACGTACCGGGCGGTGACCCAGCCGGTGCGGCCCTCGACCTTGTACCAGAGGGAGTTGCCGTCCACGTTCTCGCCGCGCGTCTTGCAGCGCAGGGCGATGGTGGCGCCGTAGGGGTAGGTGTCCAGAACCCGGGAGCCGGTGTTCGGCTCGGAGCGGACGTTCACGCCGGTGCGGGCGATCACGGTGCCGGTCGCCCGGTAATCGTGCACGTGGGCCGGAACGGTGGGCGCGCCGGCGCGGTGCTCGCCGGCGAGGGCGGGGGAGGCGCCCAGCAGACCCAGGGCCAGGGCCCCGGCCGCCACCGCGACGGTGGTCTTGACGTTCTTGAACACGACCTGCCTCTTCCTCGAGGGACGGGGCGGCGAACCCGGTGCGGGGTCGCCGGTACCGTCACGGTCCGTCGTGGCGGGTGGGCTTCACGGGCGGCGGGCCGGCCCGGTCACCTGCCCGGGCCGGCCGGCCCACCCCACCGGAGCAGTCCGCGCCCGCCGAACGGGGGGCCGTCCGACGGGCACGGATGGGATCATCGTTTCCTCGGGTCGTCCGCCGATGTGTCGATGTGCTTTCACCCCCGGGGCCGGGAGGCGGTGGCCGGGTTCGTCGGGGGGTCGGGTTCCCCGGGTCATCGGGCCGAGGCCGAGGCGTCCCCGTCGTCCGGGGCACCGGCCGGCCCGCTCGAACCGCCCCCCGCCCGGGGGCCGGGGGCGTCGATCGGCTCGCCGCGCAGCGCGGCCGACAGCCGCAGGTGGCGGCGGGCCTCCTCGGGCCGGTTCTGCCGCTCCAGCGCGCGCCCCAGCATCAGGTGCGCGTAGGCGTCCGTGGGGTCCCGCTCCACGATGAAGCGCAGCTCCGTCTCCGCGCGGCCCAGCCGGGCGGAGTGGTAGTAGGCGCGGGCCAGCAGCAGTCGGGCCGCCAGGTTGTCGGGCTCGGCCTCGACCACCCGGCTCTGCCGGCGGGCCGCCTCGCCGTAGTCGCGGATCTCGAAGAAGAGCTTGGCCAGGCGGTACTCCTCCGCCGGGTCCACGGTGCCGCCGTTGTCGTTCACGCGCCGCGCTCCTCTCCACCGTCGCCGGGGGACCTTTCCGTTCTTCCCCCAACGGCTCCGGGCGACGCGCTATTCCGCCGGGCGCACCGTCAGCCGGATGCCGTAACCGTCGTCCCGCAGTTCCAGCTCGGCCCCGCCGATGACCGTCCCCTTCACGGGGCCGTCCCGGTTCCCGTCCAGGGACAGCCACCCGCCCACCTCCTCGGGCAGCACCCCCTCCAGGCCGGCGGCGGTCGCGCAGTCCCCGAGGAAACCCTTGGGCATCGGGATGTGGTGGGCGGGCAACTGCCGGGCCTCGCAGCGGAAGGTCAACGGCCTGCCGTCGACATCGGTGTGGGCGGTCACCCGGTACTCCGCCTCGGAGGGCATCTCCCCGGCGGCGGCTCCCCCCTCCGGCATGTGGTCCGCCGGGTCGTACCCCACGGGGACCGAGCCCTCCCACACCAGATGGTCGCCGCTCCCGGCCGGTTCGCCCTCGCGCTTCCACTCGATGCCGTGGATCGCGTGCATCGTCGCCGCCCACGCCTCGATGTCGCCGTCGGGCAGGCGGGGCGTGGAGTCGGCGGAGGATCCCCCGGCGTTCCCGGTGGACGCCTCCGCACTGTCGGCGGAGTCCTTTCCGCCGTCCCCGGCGCTGCCGTCCCCCGAGGAGCAGGAGGCGGCACCGAGCAGTAACACCACCCCGGACGCGGCGGCTCCCCACAGTGTTCTGGTGATGTGGCGCACGGTGTCCCCCCGAGGTCCGGGCCGCTCGGCCGAACGGCCGGTCGCAGCCTGTCCCATCCGAGCATCGGCCGCCCCCGCCCGACCAGCTCTGTGACAGGTCTGTGACGCACGTCTCGGCGCCCGCGCGCGGCGTCGCCGGGGCCGGCTCCCCGCTCCGCGTCCCTCCCGGACGGCCCCGCACACCAAGTGGCGTTCATATGACCTTTTTGGGTCCCGGATGGCGGTTCGTGACGCCGGGTAGTGCTCGGCTGTCCGGGTGACGGGCGGCACGGGGACGACCCGGTGCCGCCCCGTACCCGACCTCATCCTTCCGGCCCGTGCCCGTCCACGGAACGCCGTACCAGAAAGGCCGCCCACCGGTGACGCACCTGCCGCCCTCCCCCCGACCGGACGCCGAAGCGGACCGTCCGGGGCGCATCCCGGAAT
>NZ_VKHT01001140.1 GCF_014141535.1 Streptomyces alkaliphilus
GGGCGGCATTCGGCACTGTCGGTGGCGGCCCGTATCCTCCGGTACATGCTCGATGATCCCCAGACCACGCAGACCGCCGGAGGCCGGCGGGCGCGGGCGGCGGACCCCACCCCGGCGGGCGGGGGGACCCCCGTCGACGCGGAGCGCTCCCCGCTGCGATGGCCCGACGGCTTCCCCCCCGGATACGCGGTGGTGGACGTGGAGACCACCGGGCTGGATCCTCAGGACCGCGTGGTGTCGGTGGCGGTCTACCGGGTGGACCGCCGGGGCCTGACGCAGGACCACTGGTACACCCCGGTGAATCCGGAGCGGGACCCCGGGCCGGTGCACATCCACGGTCTGACCGCCGAGATGTTGGAGGCGGCCCCGCGCTTCCCGGAGATCGTCGAGGAACTGTCGGAGCGGTTGACCGACCGTGTGCTGGTCGCCCACAACGCCCTGTTCGACTGGCGGATGCTTTCACGCGAGTACGCCCGGGCCGGGCATCGGGCACCGGTGACCCGGCGGCTGTGCACGATAGCGCTCGCCAAGGAGCTGTCCCTGCCGGTGCGCAACCACCGGTTGGAGACCCTGGCGGCCCACTACGGTGTCCGTCAGGAGCGCGCCCACCACGCGCTGGACGACGCCCGGGTGCTGACCGAGATCCTTCGGCCGGGCCTGGAGCGCGCCGCTCGCCTGGGGTTGGAGCTGCCGCTCCAGGAGTGCCGGCCGGTCACCCGCTGGCGGGAGGGCGCGGCCGCCCCGGCCACTGCTCCCGGCGGCGGGCGGCGTCCCGCCCGCCGCCGGGAGCCGTGCCCCCATCCCAACCCCGGTCGTTGGGAGCCCGGTTCCCCCCTGGTGCAGGGGATGCGGGTCGCCTTCTCCGGTGATACCTCGGTGGAACGGGAACTGCTGGAGGACCAGACGCACGCCGCGGGCCTGCACGTCGCCTCGTCGGTCTCCCGGCAGACCAGCCTCCTGGTGACCAATTACCCGACCGCGCGCACCGGCAAGGTGCGCCGGGCGCTGGAGCTGGGCACCCCGGTGATCGACGAGGCGGGCTTCACCCGACTGCTGGGGGCCGTGGCCCCGGCGGTGGAGGGCTGAGGCGGTTCGGGTACCGTCGGGGGCTGTGTACCGCTTTCTGCTCTCCCGGCAGTGGGTGTTGTTGACCCTGCTGGCCGCGCTGCTCATCCCGCTGATGATCCAGGCGGGCTTCTGGCAGTTCCACCGGCACGAGAGCCGCGTCGCGCGCAACGACCTCATCGCGGGCAACCTGAACGCCGACCCGGTTCCGATGGACCGCCTGACCGGTCCCGGCCGGGAGGCCGCCGAGGAGGACCGCTACCGCGCGGTCACCGTCACCGGGGTCTTCGACACCTCCGGTGAGGTGGCGGTGCGCCAACGCACCGGCCCCGAGGGGGGCTACGGCTACTGGGTCCTCACCCCGCTGGAGCAGGCGGACGGGGTGGTGTCACCGAGGTG
>NZ_VKHT01001141.1 GCF_014141535.1 Streptomyces alkaliphilus
CGGCGGTGGTCAGCCCCCGCCACCAGATGCCCAGCACCAGCAGCGGGCAGAACGTCGAGGCGGCCACCGCGAAGGCCCACCCCACCAGCACGTTGATGTCCACGGCGGCGGCCGGCAGCGACAGCAGTACCGCGACCAGCGTGCCGCCCGCCACCGCCAGCCGCAGGCGCGGCAGACCGCGCGAGCCGTCCCGGGCCAGGTCGTGGGAGAGGCCGCCGGCGAGCGCCAGCAGCAGACCGGACGAGGTGGAGAGGAAGGCGGCGAACGCGCCGGCCGCGACCACCGCCGTCAGGACCGCACCCCAGGTTCCGGGCACGATCTGGGCGGGCAGCACGACGGTCACCGTGTCGGTGTCGCCGGTGGTCGCCAGCTCCGGGGTGAAGACCCGCCCCAGCAACCCGTACACCGCCGGGAACAGGTAGAAGACGCCGAGCAGCACGATCACGCCGACCGCGACCCGGCGGGCGATCCGCGCCGTCGGACTGGTGTGGAAGCGCATGATGACGTGCGGCAGGCCCACCGCTCCCAGGGTGGTGGCCAGCAGCACCGACCAGGTCGCCAGCAGCGGTTGGCCCGAACCGCCGACGTCCAACAGCGGGCGACTCCACTCCGTGGTGTCCACCCGCAGCGCCTCCGTCCGGGCCCCCTCCCCCGCCCCGACCACCAGCACGATCGCCGGAACCGCGATGAACAGCAGCTTCACCAGGTAGTGGAACCCCTGCACGTAGGTGGCCGAACGCATCCCGCCCACCGCGATGGAGACCGAGACCACCAGCCCGGCCAACACCACCCCCACCCAGTAGGGAGTGCCGCTGACCAGTTGCAGGACCACCCCCGCGCCCTTGAACTGCGGCACCAGGTACAGCCACATGATCACCAGCACGATGAGCGCGCACAGCCGGCGGATGGTCGGCGAGCCGAGGCGGTACTCGGCGAAGTCCGGGACCGTGTAGGCCCCCGAGCGGCGCATGGGGCCGGCCACCAGTGCGGCGACCGCGACGTAGCCGGCGGTGAAGCCGACCGCGTACCAGAGCGTGCCGACGCCCTCCTTCAACATCAGGCCGGCGAGACCGAGCACCGAGGCGGCGGAGACGTACTCCCCCGCGATGGCCATGGCGTTCCAGCCGGGCCGCACCTGGTGGGAGGCGATGAGGAAGTCGGGGGCGCTGCGAGCCGCGCGCACCCCGTAGACGCCTATCAGGACGCTGGTGACCAGCAGCAGGCCGATGGCGAGCATCCCGGTCACGTCCGCTCCCCCGCGTCCGGTGCCCGCTCGGGCACGGTGTCGGACGGCGGGTGGGGGGCGGGCCCGGGCGCCGGTCGCGGACCGATCACCCGCCCCCCGCGCCCGTCCGGGGCCTCCCTCTCGATGCGCTCGGCCCGCCGCACGTGGATCACGGCGCTGAGCAGCAGCAGGGGGTAACTGGCGGTCATCAGCAGCAGCCAGGAGGCGGGGATCCCGG
>NZ_VKHT01001142.1 GCF_014141535.1 Streptomyces alkaliphilus
GGGTCGGGGTGCTCGCCCTGGTGCTGCTGGTCCTCGCCGCCCTCCCTCGTCTGCTGCGCGCCGGAGCGCGGTCCCGCCGGTTGGCTCCGGGGGCCGGACCGGCCGCCGCGTGGTGTGAGGTGGTGGACACCGCCCGCGACCTGGGCATCCCGCCACTGCCCGGGGACACCCCGCGGCGGGCCGGGGACCGGATCGTCCGGCTCGGCGGCCTGGAGGGTGACCCGGCTCTGGCGCTGCGTCGTCTGGTGGACGACGTGGAGCGGGCCCTGTACTCCCCCGCCGCGACGACGGCGGACGACGGCGGGGAACGGGCTCGACTGGTTCGTGCGGTCCGGGCCGGCCTGACCACGGGCGCGGGCCGGTGGCTACGGCTGCGGGCCGCCGTGCTGCCCCCCTCGACCCCCCGGCCGCACCGGGTGCTCGCGGCGCGGCCGGCCGAGTGGGGCGAGCGGTGGCGGGGGACCGGGAAGGAGCGCCCGCGGCGCCTTCCCCCCTTCGTCCGTCCCTGAACGGCGCCACGGCGCACGGGCCCGGCGCCACGGCACGGCGGGGCCGGCGAGGAGGAACACCCCGGGTCACGCGGTTTTGATCCCGATCCCCGTGTCGCTTCGGGGCGGGGGAACCGAGGACGCACGGCTCTCTTCCCGGAGGGGCGGGAGGCCCGGCCTCCCCCCTGCTCTCCGGAGCTCCGGCCCGGAGGAGGGAACACGAGGACGGCGCGGTGGGGGACCTTCCCAACGAGGGGAAGGTCCCCCACCGCGCCGTCACGGTTTCGCGGGACCGGGCCGCGGCCGGGAGAGCATGCCGCAGGCCGGCGTCGGGGTCACGACGCCGGCTCGGTGCCGCGGTGGCTCAGCGCTCGCGTTCGTCCCGTCGGCGCTGCCACCGGTCCTCGATGCGGTTCATCATCGTTCGCTTCGCCGCACCTCCCTGCCCGGCCGCGGGCTGCGGGCCGTCCACCCCCTGGCGGGGGGCGGGGGCCACCACCGGCTTCTTCCAACCGGTGACGGCGAGCACCGCGCAACCCAGCATGATCAGGAAGCCGACAACGCTGAGCCAGACCTGCTGGGCGACCATGCCGCCCATGAGGAGCGCGATGCCCACCAGAAAACCTACGGCCGCTTGGTAGACCCGCTTGCGGGTGTACGTGCGCAGCTCACTTCCCTCGAGCGCTGTCGCGAACTTCGGGTCTTCGGCGTACAGCGCTCGCTCCATCTGCTCGAGCATGCGCTGCTCGTGCTCCGAGAGCGGCACGGAGTCCTCCTACTCGTCGGTCGCGGTGGCGACCGGATCCGACTCTTCCAAGGATAGGTGGGGATTTCTCACGGTGACACCCACCCCCGCGGGCCGGTTCGTTCCGACGCGACGTGGAAACTCCGGCTTTGGGGGTGTGGTGCTCCTTCCCGCGCTCCGCCCGCCTCATGCCGGGGGGCTTTCTCCGATCATACGGGGCGGGAGG
>NZ_VKHT01001143.1 GCF_014141535.1 Streptomyces alkaliphilus
CGGCGGGCGGGGGCGCGGGGCCCCGCCCGCCGTTCCCGGGCGGTTGGCGATCGGTCCGATCAGGCCTGGTCGGCCGGGGTCTCCGCGGCCGGGGCCTGGTCGGCCGGAGCCTCGGCGGCCGGAGCGGGCTCGGCGGCCGGCTCGACATCGGCGGCGGGGGCCTGGGGCTCGGCGGCGTCCTCGGCGGCCTTGGCCTCGGCGGTCGGCGCCACCTCGGCGGCCTTGGCCTCGGCGCCCTCCAGCAGCTCCCGCTCCCACTCCGGCAGCGGCTCACCGGCGGGCTTGTCGCTCTCCTTGGCACCGGCGGCGCCGGAGCGGGCGATCAGGCCCTCGGCGACGGCGTCGGCGATCACCCGGGTCAGGAGGGTGACCGAGCGGATGGCGTCGTCGTTGCCGGGGATCTTGTAGTCGACCTCATCGGGGTCGCAGTTGGTGTCGAGGATCGCGACGACCGGGATGTTGAGCTTGCGGGCCTCGCCGACGGCGATCTGCTCCTTCTTGGTGTCCACGATCCAGACGGCGCTGGGCACCTTCTGCATGTCGCGAATACCGCCGAGGGTCCTCTCCAGCTTGGCCTTCTCCCGGGAGAGGACGAGCAGCTCCTTCTTGGTGAGGCCGGAGGCGGCCACGTCCTCGAAGTCGATCTGCTCCAGCTCCTTGAGGCGCTGCAGCCGCTTGTGGACGGTCGAGAAGTTGGTGAGCATGCCGCCCAGCCAACGCTGGTTGACGTAGGGCATGCCGACCCGGCCGGCCTGCTCGGCGATGGCCTGCTGCGCCTGCTTCTTGGTGCCGACGAACATCACGGTGCCGCCGTGTGCGACGGTCTCCTTGACGAACTCGTAGGCGCGGTCGATGTAGGACAGCGACTGCAGCAGGTCGATGATGTAGATGCCGTTGCGCTCGGTGAAGATGAAACGCTTCATCTTCGGGTTCCAGCGACGGGTCTGGTGCCCGAAGTGGACGCCGCTCTCCAGCAGCTCCCGCATCGTGACGACGGCCATGGCCGTTCTCCTTCAGGGAAATACTCGGTTGTCGGCGCGGGCCGGCGGCTCGCGCCCCTGATGTCCACCCGCGTCCACCGGGGCCGAAGGGGGATCGGAAACCGACCCCCGGGCCCACGGACCGAGAGACGCGGCCGGCCATGCGCGGGGACGGGGATCCCGGAGCGCCGCCGGCGGGACATGCGAGGTCGATTCGGGTACCCGAATCGCCACGAGAAGTGTAAGCGACCGGGAAACCGCCGGGCGACCCCGTGCCCGCCCGTCGATCGCCCGTCCGTGGGGGCCCGGGGGGAACGGGCCCCCGGACCTCCTTCCCCCCGTCCGTCGGTCCCCGTTCCATCGGTCACGCGCCGCTCTCCTCCGGATTCCGGAGTCGTCCTCTTCTCCCGCCGTACCCTCCGGGGTTTCTCCCGCCGTACCCTCCGGGGTCGACCCCGGAGGGTACGGCCTCCCTC
>NZ_VKHT01001144.1 GCF_014141535.1 Streptomyces alkaliphilus
ACCCACACCCCCGCCTCCGCCGCCGCCCTTTTGGACTGTCTGCCCGGGGAGGCCGCCGCCGCACTGGAACACCTGCGGGTCACGGGCCTCCTGGTGCCCGCCGGCGTCGGTCGCTACGCGTTCCCCAACGACCTGCGGGAGGCCGCGGTCAAGGGCGGTCTCACGACCGGGGTCCTCCCCGCCCCGGCCACCGGTGATCCGCCGGTATGGGCCCATCGCGTCCATCTCGCGGGCCTCGCCCACTGGTACCTCGGCTCCCTGTACCGGGTGAACCTGCCGCTCGCGCTGCCCGCCGTGGTGCGCAACCGCTACCACGCCGGCGTGGACCGCTTCCCCCGCGGTCGGCTGTTCACCAGCCCCTCGGAGTCCCTGCCCTGGGCGGACGAGGAGTTGGAGGGGGTGCTGGCCCTCGCCGGTCAGCTGGCCTCGCCCGCCTTCGACACCGGGGACGAACTGGCCGGACGTCCCCTGTCCGCCTTCGCGGCCGAGGCGGCCCGCGCGCTGGAGACCTACTTCGGCATCCGTTTCGCCTGGCGGGCACAGCGCCGGCTCAACGGCCTGGCCCTCATGGTCGCCGAGCGCACCGGTGACGAGTACTCCAGGGCCGCCGCCCTGGTGCAGTTGGGCAAGGTGCACGGCCGGCGGGGGGAGGGCGATCGCGGTGTGGAGCTGCTGACCCGGGGGATCGATCTCTTCCGCGCGCTGGGGGAGGACCTGGAGGCGGTGGCGGCCTCCAGCGCCCTGGTGGCGTGCCTGGCGATCTCCGGTCGGATCGAGCTCGCCGTTCGGGTCGGCGAGCGGGCCATGGAGGAGGCGAACCGGCCGGGGCTGGAGGCGTTGCGCACGATGGTGCTCAACAACCTCGGCCGCTGCCGGATGCTGCTGGGGGAGTGGGAGGAGGCCCACCGCCTGCTCACCGAGAGCTACACCGGGGCCCGTCTGCCGCACGGTCGGACCACGGCGGCGGGGGCCCTGGCCGGCTACCACCTGAGGGTGGGGGAGTACACCGAGGCCGTGCGCTGGGCCGAGCGCGCCCTCGCGCACAGCGCCGAGCAGCCCTTCGACCCGGTGATGGTCGCCGAGCAGCGCCACGCGTTGGCGGCGGCCCTGCGCGGCATGGGCGAGACGAGGCGGGCCCGGATCGAGGAGACCCAGGCGGAGGCGCTGCTGGCCGACCTCAACCGGCGTGAGGACACCGATGTGCGCCTCCCCGCGAGCCCCGGAGCGTGCGTGGACCACGGGAGTCGGGAGGGGGACGGGAACGGCGACACGGGGAGGCGGAACTCCCCCGGGGCCGACTGCGGCAGGGGCTTCGACGGCACGTGAGGCCCGACCCGCCCCCGACGGGATCGCGGGCCGGCGGCCATCGCGACTCCCGGGGTATGCAGGCTCCGTGACAACCGTGACCACCGTGATCACCGCGCCCCCCGGCCCGGGCCAGATAATCACCCAGC
>NZ_VKHT01001145.1 GCF_014141535.1 Streptomyces alkaliphilus
CCCCGACCCCCTTCCGGCGATCGCCGGGACATCCCCCGTCGTCCCGGTCCGGGGAGGTGGACGGTCGTGAGGGAGCCGGCACGGATCGGCGGATCCTCCTCGACGGGGCCCGATCTCGGCGAGTTGTTGGGACGTGTGGCGCGGGGTGACCGGGAGGCGTTCGAGGGCGTGTACGACATGGTGGCGGGGCCGGTGTTGGGGTTGGTGCGCAGCGTGCTGCGGGATCCGGCCCAGTCCGAGGAGGTGGCGCAGGAGGTGTTGGTGGAGGTGTGGCGCGGCGCCGCCCGGTACCGTCCCGAGCGGGGCGGGGCCATGGCCTGGGTGATGACCATGGCGCACCGCCGGGCCGTGGACCGGGTGCGGTCGGCCCGGGCGGCCGGCGACCGGGAGCACCGGGCCGCGCTGCTGAACCACACCCCCGCCTACGACGAGGTCACCGAACAGGTGGAACACCGCCTGGAACGCGAGCAGGTGCGGCGCTGCCTGGGCGGTCTCACCGAGGTGCAGCGCCAATCGGTGACCCTGGCCTACTACCGGGGCCTGACCTACCGCGAGGTGGCCGAACTCCTGGCGCTTCCGCTGGGCACGGTGAAGACCCGTTTGCGCGACGGTCTGATCCGGTTGCGCGACTGTCTGGGGGTGACCGCGTGAACGCCGCCGATCTGCACACCCTGACGGGGGCCTACGTCCTGCACGCCCTCTCCGCCGGTGAGCGGGAGGACTTCGAACGGCACCTGGGGGACTGTCCGGCGTGCGCCGTGGAGGTGATGGAGCTGGCGGCCACCGCCGGGCGGTTGGGGGGTGCGGTCGCGGTCGCCCCGCCGCCGGGGATGCGCGCGGAGGTGCTGCGACGGATCGGCACCGTGCGGCAGGAACCGCCCGTGGTGCCGGCGGAGGACCGTCCCGTCCCCGGCCGGGGACGGGAACACGGTCGGCGTTCCGTGCGATGGGCGCTGGCGGCCTGTCTGGCCGCCGCCCTGCTGGGGGGCGGTACGGCGGTGTGGCAGTACCGGGAGGCGGAGCTCGCCCGGGAACGGGCCGTGGAGGCGGAACGGTTGCCGGCGGCCGGCGAGGGGATGCCGGAGATCCTGGCGGTGCTCGCCGCTCCGGACGCGCTGGCGGTCTCCGGCGAGTTGGTGGACGGCGCCACCGGGACCGTGGTGGTCTCGGCCGGGGAGGATCGCGCGGTGTTCGTCTCGACCGGCATGCCCCCGGCCCCGGAGGGCATGACCTACCAGTTGTGGTTCGACGACGCCGGGACGATGCGACCCGCGGGCCTGATGGAGCCGGCGCAGGGATCGGGCACGGCGGCGCTGGTGATGGAGGGATCCCCGGACGGGGCCGTGGGCATGGGGATCACCGTGGAGCCGGCCGGCGGCTCGCCGCAACCCACCTCGGAGCCCTTGGCGGCGATGGCCTTCCCCGCCTCCGGGGAGGGGGCCGGGTGAACCG
>NZ_VKHT01001146.1 GCF_014141535.1 Streptomyces alkaliphilus
GGCCAGCCCCGCCAGACCCGTGCCGCCCTCCTCCCGGGCGCCGCCCCGGCCGTCGTCCGCCACCTGCACCATCAGCCACTCACCGGCCCGCCAGATGTCCACCATCGCCGAGGTGCCCCCGCTGTGCTTGCTCACGTTCTGCAACAACTCCGAGACGGTGAAGTAGACGATGCCCTCGATCGCCTCGGCCGGCCGCTGCGGCAGGTCCACCTCCACCTTCACCGGCACCGTGCAGCGCGACGCCACCGCGGACAACGACGGCCCCAGGCCCCGGTCGGTGAGGATCGCCGGCCGGATGCCCCGGGCCAGATCCCGCAGCTCCTGGAGCGCCAGCTTCACCTCGCCGTGCGCCTCGTCCACCATCCGCGCCGCCGTCTCGGGGTCCTCGTCGAACTTCTCCTTCGCCAGGCCCAGACTCATCGCCAGCGCCACCAGCCGCGCCTGGGCCCCGTCGTGCAGGTCCCGCTCGATCCGCTGGAGGTCGGCGGAGGAGGTGTCCACCACCACCGAGCGGTTGGTCTCCAACTCCTCGATCCGCGACTGTTCCGCCGAGGGCCCCAGCAGCCCGGCCACCAGCATCCGGTCCACATGGGCCAGCCCCCGGATCACCCCGCCCGCCAGGAGCAGCAGCAGGCAGCCCACCACCAGACCCAGCGCGTACTCCGGCGGGCTGTCCCAGATCCAGCCGCCGCCCCGCCCGTCCACGTTGATGCCGGGGCCGTGGTTCCCGCCCAGCGCCCATGCCCACAGCGGCATCGTCGCCAGGCCCAGCCCGGCCGCCCACAGGCTCAGTACCGTGCAGAAGGTGAAGATCGCCCACGGGAAGTGCACCAGCGCGTACACCGTGGCCCGCCAGCACTCCCCGCTGCGCAGCACCACCCCGATCCACGCCGTGGCATTCCGGCGCCCCCCGCGCGGGCGCAGCGGACGGGGGTCGGGCACGTCGAGGCGCAGCAGCGCCCGGGCCCGGGCGCGCTCCAGGAAACCCACCCCGCGCACCGCCACCAACACCAGGCACAGCAGCGGCAGCCCCACGACCAGCACCAGCAGGCCGCCCGCCACCGTCAGGCCGGTGACGGCGAACACGAACAGGGCGCTCGCGATCGGGAAGTTCAGCAGCAGGTGGGCACCCTCCCGCAGGGTGCGGGCGCCGACGGCCAGCCGCACCGCCGCACGGACCCCGCCGCCGGCTCCGGTGCGCCCCGGGTGGTCCGGATGCCGGTGGTCCCGCCGGTTCGGCGCGGGCTTCGGGGAGGCCGTGTCCCGATGTTCCCGGGCCCCGGCATGCCCGTGGCCCTCCCGGGCCGTGTGCCCGGCGGATCCCCCGTGCCGGCCGTGCCCCCCGGGCGCCCCGTCCCCGTCCCGGAAGGCGGTTCGGCGCTCCCCGCCGGTCGCCGTGTCCGCGTCCCGGTTCCCTCCGCCGCCCGTCGCGGCCCCCTGACTGCTCATGGC
>NZ_VKHT01001147.1 GCF_014141535.1 Streptomyces alkaliphilus
CGTCCCCGACGCCCCCGACGCGGTCGAACTCCTCGAGCGGAACGAGGAGCGCGCCCACCTGACACGCCTCCTCTCGCGCGGTCGCTCCGCGCGTCTGACCGGCCCCGCCGGTTCGGGCCGCACCGCGCTGCTCGAGGCGGTGGCCCGGGACTGCGCAGGCCTGGCCCCCGACGGCGTGGTCCGGCTCACCGGTCGCGGTCGATCCTCCGCCGACCTGCGCCACGAGCTGTACGCAGCCGTCCACGCCGCGCCGCACCACCGCCCCGGCGCCACCGAACTGCGCGCGGCCCTGCGGGAGATCGGTGCCGTCGTCGTCGTGGACGACCTGGAGTTCGGCGGCTCCGCCCTGGACGACCTGCTCGCCTCCACCCCCGAGTGCGCCTTCCTGTTCACCACCGACGCCGATGTGCCTCCCGCCGGTGACGGCTCCCGGGTGGAGGAGATCCACCTCGCCGGGCTCGCCCCCGCCGCCGCCGTGGACCTGGTCGAACGCACCGCCGGACGCTCCCTGACCGGAGCCGAGCGCGAGGGTGCGGCACGACACCGGGCCGCCTCGGACGGCCTGCCGCTGCGCCTGGTGCGGTACGGCTCCCTGCTGCGCGAGCGCGGGTCCGACCCGGTGGGGGCGACGGAGGGCGCGGAACCGACCGGCGACACCGACTCCCCGGCCGCCGTCGACGCGGCCGTCGACGCGGTGACCGACCCGGCCGTCGAACTGGCGGCTCTGCTCCCCGAGGGCGCCCGGGAAATCCTCAGCCTGGGCCTGGCCCTCGGCGGCCCGCTGCCCGGCCTCGCCCAGATCCCCGCCCTCACCGGGGACCACGACGCCTCCGCCCACCTCGACCTCCTCGTCCGCAGCGGCCTGGTCTCCGGCACCGGGGACCACCACCGGCTCTCCCCGGGCGTCCTCGGGGCCCTGGCGGACAGCGACCTCGCCGCCGGCGCCCGCGCCCGCGTCGACATCGCCCTGGGCCACTACCAGTGGTGGCTGGAGGAGGTCCGGGCCGACCCCGCCCGGGCCGGCGCCGAACTCGACACCCTGCTCGCCCTCATCCGCGCCGGTCAGCGCGCCGGCCTGCACGAGGCCGTCGCCGAAATCACCCGCGTCGCCGCCCCGCGGGCGGCCGTCTCCCTGCGCTGGAGCCTGTGGGAGCGGATGCTGCGCAGCGGCCAGGAGAGCGCGCGCGAGGCCGGCCAGGTCAGCCGACAGGCGTACTTCCACCACGAGTTGGGCGTCCTGGCGATCTGCAACGGGCAGCTGGACCGGGCCCGCGCCGAACTGGAGGCGTCGATCGCCCTGCGGGCGGTCCTGGCCGACTCCAGCGGTGCGCACGCCGGCCGCCGGGCCCTCGCCCTGGTCGACGACCTCGGGATGCCCTCCGCCCCGCCGCTGCGACTGGAGAAGCCGAAAACGGGAGGCGCCGGCGCGCCCGCCGGGGCCCCGACGCCGC
>NZ_VKHT01001148.1 GCF_014141535.1 Streptomyces alkaliphilus
CCGCCAAGGGGTGCCGGGCCCCCGCGACCCTCGTCCTGGCCTGGAACAACCCCAAGCTGCACACCCCGGAACGACGCAAGACCTGGGTCGCCTGCGAGGAGCACCGCGAGCACCTGTCGAACTTCCTGGGTATGCGGGGCTTCCTGCGGGAGACCGTGTCGCTGTCGGAGTGGCGGCGGAAGGAGGCGGAGCCTCCGGAGGGATCGGGCGGGACCGGTGGGGCCCCGGAGTCGGGGGGCCCGGCTCCGGGGTCCTGAGATCGGCCGGCCGTCCGGGTATCTCAGCCGCCGATGGCCGACATGGGACGCCCCGGCTGTTCGAAGCCGGGGCCGTCCAGCCCGGACCCCGCCTCCTTGCCCATCGTGGCCCGCTTCCACAGGTCCGCCAGCGCCGCGTCGTCCGCCCCCGAGCGCAGCGCGGAGCGCAGGTCCGTCTCCTCCCGTGCGAACAGGCAGGTGCGCACCTGCCCGTCGGCGGTCAGTCGGGTGCGGTCGCAGGCCCGGCAGAAGGGACGGGTGACCGAGGCGATGATCCCCACCCGGTGGGGACCGCCGTCGACGACCCACCGCTCCGCCGGGGCCGCCCCGCGCGCGGCGTCGGGTTCCGGTTCCAGCGCGAAGCGGACCCGCAGGGCCGCCAGGATGTCCCCGGCCGTGATCATTCCCGACCGGCGCCAGCCGTGCTGGGCGTCCAGCGGCATCTGCTCGATGAAGCGCAACTCGTACCCCTCGGCCATCGCCCAGGCCAACAGCCCGGGGGCCTCGTCGGCGTTGAGTCCCGGCATGAGCACCGCGTTGACCTTCACCGGCTCCAGGCCCGCCTCCCGGGCGGCCGCCAGGCCCCGGAGCACGTCGGCGTGCCGGCGGCGCCGGGTCAGACGCGCGAAGGTCTCCGGGTCCAGGGTGTCCAGTGAGACGTTGACCCGGTCCAGTCCGGCATCGCGCAGGGCGCCGGCGGTGCGTTCCAGGCCTATGCCGTTGGTGGTCAGGGACATCCGGGGGCGCGGTCGCAGTTCCGCGCACCTGGCGACGATGGCGGTCAGGCCGGGACGCAGCAGGGGCTCACCACCGGTGAAGCGCACCTCGGTGACACCGAGGTGTTCGACCGCGATCCGGATCAGGCGCACGATCTCGTCGTCGGTGAGCAGGTCGGGTTTGGCCAGCCAACTCAGGCCCTCCTCCGGCATGCAGTAGGTGCACCGCAGGTTGCACCGGTCGGTCAGGGAGACGCGCAGATCGGTGGCGACGCGGCCGAAGGTGTCGAGCAGCATGCGGACTCCGGGGCCGGGAACGGGATCGGGGCGGGCCGATGGCGGGCGACCCTGCCGGCAGGGTACGCCGGCTCCACCCTCCGCGGTACGTCCGTCCTGGCGAAGTCGTCGCGAAGTCGGAGCGGCGGTTCCGCGGGATTCCCGACGGCGCGGTACGGGGGCGGGGAGGGGTCCGGAG
>NZ_VKHT01001149.1 GCF_014141535.1 Streptomyces alkaliphilus
CTCCCGCCCCGAGGGCCCCGTCGCCGGCGCCGCGCGTCACCGGCCCTCCCGCACGGCCCGGGCGATCGCCGGCCCGAACCCGCCCGGCCGGCTCAGGTGCCGGCGGAGAAGCGCAGGATCTCGCTGAGGAACGGGATCTCCAGCCACGGGCGGGGCTGCGCCATGAGCGTGAGCAGCACGATGAGCGAGCCCATCACGCCGTAGGTGATGATGTCGGTGAAGCGGGAGCGGACGGCCAGCATCCCCACCTCGCGCACCGTCGCCCGCAGCACCGCCCCGCCGAGCACCGCCCCACCGAGCACCAGCAGGCCGATCCGGAAGTTCACCGGCGTGGCGGCGAGACCGGCGAAGGCCAGGGACAGCACGCACAGCAGCGGCCACTGCCGGGCCGGCGCCGGGGCGTCGCCCGGCGCGGTCCGCCGCCCGCCCTCGGGGCGGGCGGTGTCCCGGGTGAAGGTGGGGTAGCGGCGCCGCGTCCGCCGCGCCGCGGCGGGGCCCTCGGCCCCGGCCCCGGCGGCCCCGGTCACGACCGGCCGCCCTCGGCACGGTCGGCTGCCTGCTCGGCCATCTCCACCACGTTGTGCAGCAGCATGGCGCGGGTCATCGGCCCGACGCCGCCCGGGTTGGGCGAGATCCAGCCGGCGACCTCGGCCACGCCCGGGTGCACGTCGCCCAGGATCCGGCCGCTCTCGTCCCGGCTGACGCCCACGTCGAGCACGGCGGCGCCCGGCTTGACGTCCTCCGGCTTGATCAGGTGCGGCACGCCGGCGGCGGCCACCACGATGTCGGCGCGGCGCAGGTGCTCGGACAGCTCACGGGTGCCGGTGTGGCACTGGGTCACGGTGGCGTTCTCGCTGCGGCGGGTCAGCAGCAGCGGCAGGGTGCGGCCGACGGTGGTGCCGCGACCCACGACGACCACCTGCGCGCCGGCGATCTCCACGCCGTAGCGGCGCAGCAGGTACACGATGCCGTTGGGGGTGCAGGGCAGCGGGGCGGGCTCGTTGAGCACGAGCCGTCCCAGGCTCATCGGGTGCAGGCCGTCGGCGTCCTTCTCCGGGTCCATCAGCTCCAGCACGCGGTTGGTGTCCACCCCGCGCGGCAGCGGCAGCTGGACGATGTAACCGGTACAGGCGGGGTCCTCGTTGAGCTCGCGGACGGCGGCCTCGATCTCCTCCTGGCCGGCGGTACCGGGCAGGTCGCGCCGGATGGATGTGATGCCGACGGCCGCGCAGTCGCGGTGCTTGCCGGCGACGTACTTCTGGCTGCCGACGTCCTCGCCCACCAGCAGGGTGCCCAGGCCGGGCACGACCCCGCGGGCGCGCAGGGCCTCGACACGGGCGGCGAGGTCGGACTTGATCGCGGCGGCGGTGGCCTTGCCATCGAGAATCTGGGCGGTCATGGCTCCATCTTCGCGGATGTCGGCGGCGGGGGACCAGGGCGTGGT